>NZ_LDVA01000078.1:0-1950 GCF_050768715.1 Burkholderia sp. ZZQ-2
AGCCGACGCCTGCCGCGATCAGCGAGCCGGCCATCAGCAGGGACATCAGAAGTTTGCGCATCTTGGGTTTCCTCTTGTCGCTTGTCTTGTCTGTTCTGTTACAGCGCGTCTGCGCCCGTCTCCCCGGTGCGAATCCGGATCACCTGTTCAATCGCCGTGACGAAGATCTTGCCGTCGCCGATCTTGCCGGTGCGCGCGGCCCGCTCGATCGCCTCGACCGCCTGGTCGACGAGATCGTCGGACACCGCTGCCTCGATCTTCATCTTCGGCAGGAAATCGACCACGTATTCGGCGCCGCGATACAGCTCGGTGTGCCCCTTCTGGCGGCCGAACCCTTTTACCTCGGTCACCGTGATTCCCGAGACGCCAAGCGCCGACAGCGCCTCGCGCGTCTCATCGAGCTTGAACGGCTTGATGATTGCGGTAATGAGTTTCATGAAGTCCTCTCGCTGAGTTGTCCCGTCGAATTGGTTGGAATGTTGTAACGGACTCTCCTCAGCAACTCGCATGCCATGTCGATTCGAGCACCGTTTCAAAGGGCTTCATCAAGGGGTCGCATCCCGCGATGTAAGGTGCGCAAGCCCGGCCGAATGGCCAACGCGGGCCGCTTTGCTGGCGCGGCGAAAGGAACGTTGCTAGAGTGCACGCACGTCCCGGGTCACCGGGCCATTCACCCATGCCGGCGCCATGCCCGGAATTCGCGCCCCCGGCGCACCATTTCCGGTCATGCGTGCATCATGGGCACGTACGCAACTGAAGATGCACATTTTTTGTGCAAGGAAGGGGAATCACATGAAGCAACCCAGCGACGTTTTCAACGATCTGCAGTCGCGCGTCAGCGATCTGCTGAAAAACTCGCCGGCCAAGGACGTCGAGCGCAACGTGAAGGCCATGCTGTCGCAAGGCTTTTCGAAACTCGACCTCGTCACGCGCGAGGAATTCGACACGCAGGCCCAGGTGCTCGCCCGCACCCGCGTGCGCCTCGAGGAACTCGAAAAGCGCGTCGCCGAACTCGAGCAGAAGCTCGCCGCGCCGCAAGCCTGACGCCCCACCCGGCCTCAAGGTCCGGGCGCGGGCCGCCTCGTGCGGCCCGTGCCCGCCAGCCCCGAAAACCTGAAACCCTGAAGTCGCGCTACCGCGCTTCGTCGAAAGTCGTTCTCCGCAGCACCTCCGCTCTTCGCTGTCCCTCGCTCTTCGCAGCACCCCGTTCTTCGCAGTCCCTCGCTCTTTTCCCGCGCCACGCCGGCAAGCGCGCACCGATTCCTCCGATTCCCGCGGCATGCGGCCACGAACGGCCGTCGCCCGTCCGTCTTGTTTACAGGAGCCTCGCCATGTCGCTCGCCGTGGTGCGCAGTCGCGCGCCCGCCTCCGGCCGTGCGCCGGACGTCACCGTCGAAGTCCATCTCGCCAACGGGCTGCCGTCGTTCTCGATCGTCGGCCTGCCCGATCTCGAGGTCCGCGAAAGCCGCGAGCGCGTGCGTGCCGCGCTGCAGAACTGCGGCTTCGAATTCCCCGTACGCCGCATCACCGTCAACCTCGCGCCGGCCGACCTGCCGAAGGAGTCGGGTCGGTTCGACCTGCCGATCGCGCTCGGCATCCTCGCCGCGAACGGCCAGATCCCGGCCGACGCGCTGGCCGGCCGCGAATTCGCGGGCGAACTGTCGCTGACCGGCGCGCTGCGGCCGATGCGCGGCGCGTTCGCGATGGCGTGCGGGGTCGCGCGGGACTGGCAGGTCGCGGAAAGCGGTGCGGCTTCCGGTTCGGGCAACGGTAATCAACGGGCCGCCCCCGGTCCGGCCGCCGTCGCGTCAAACGCTCCCGAGCTGTACCTGCCGCTCGCCAGCGCCGCCGAGGCGGCGCTCGTGCCGGGCGTCACCGTGTTCGGTGCGCCGGACCTGCCCGCGCTGTGCGCCCACCTCGCCGGGGCGCCCGACGCCCGGCTCGCACCGG
>NZ_LDVA01000079.1:0-35738 GCF_050768715.1 Burkholderia sp. ZZQ-2
CGACCTGCCGAGCCTGCCCGCGCACGAAGCGGCCGCCGGCCGCCGCACGTGGCGCCCGGGGCCGGGCGCCGCACCCGCGAACGGCGGCGAAGCCGATTCGATGTACGAGCGTTCGAAGCTGAACCCCGTGCTCACGTTCGACAACTTCGTGACCGGTAAGGCGAACCAGCTCGCACGCGCCGCCGCGATCCAGGTCGCGGACAACCCGGGCATCTCGTACAACCCGCTGTTCCTGTACGGCGGCGTCGGCCTCGGCAAGACCCACCTGATCCACGCGATCGGCAACCAGTTGCTGCTCGACAAGGCCGGCGCGCGGATCCGCTACATCCATGCGGAACAGTACGTGTCCGACGTGGTGAAGGCGTACCAGCGCAAGGCGTTCGACGACTTCAAGCGCTACTACCATTCGCTCGACCTGCTGCTGATCGACGATATTCAATTCTTCTCCGGCAAGTCGCGCACGCAAGAGGAATTCTTCTACGCGTTCGAGGCGCTGGTCGCGAACAAGGCGCAGGTGATCATCACCAGCGACACGTATCCGAAGGAAATCTCGGGCATTGACGATCGCCTGATCTCGCGCTTCGACTCCGGCCTCACCGTCGCGATCGAGCCGCCCGAGCTGGAAATGCGCGTCGCGATCCTGATGCGCAAGGCGCAGTCGGAAGGCGTGAACCTGTCGGAAGACGTCGCGTTCTTTGTCGCGAAGCACCTGCGCTCGAACGTGCGCGAACTCGAAGGCGCGCTGCGCAAGATCCTCGCGTATTCGAAGTTCCACGGCCGCGAGATCTCGATCGAGCTGACCAAGGAAGCGCTGAAGGATCTGCTGACCGTGCAGAACCGGCAGATTTCGGTCGAGAACATCCAGAAGACCGTCGCCGACTTCTACAACATCAAGGTCGCGGATATGTACTCGAAGAAGCGCCCCGCGAACATCGCGCGGCCGCGACAGATTGCGATGTATCTCGCGAAGGAACTCACGCAGAAGAGCCTGCCGGAAATCGGCGAGCTGTTCGGCGGGCGCGATCACACCACCGTGCTGCACGCGGTGCGCAAGATCGCCGACGAGCGCAGCAAGGACGCGCAGCTCAACCACGAGCTGCACGTGCTGGAACAAACGCTGAAGGGCTGAGCGCGCGGCGCGCTTGATAATTCGGCCTCCGCCCCAATTTAAGGGGGGCGGTTCGGTTTTGAGGCACAATACTGGTTTGACCGCCCCGGTGGTGGCGGGCCAAGAGCCCGGCCGGCGGGGCGCTGCGAGGCTGCTGCGCTGCAGGCCGTTACTCAACGAAGGAACTCTATGCAACTGGTCAAGACCGAACGAGACACCCTCCTCAGGCCGCTGCAAACGGTCAGCGGCATCGTCGAACGCCGCCATACGTTGCCGATCCTCGCCAACCTGCTGATCACCAAGAACGGCCCGGACGTTTCATTCCTGTCGACCGACCTGGAGCTGCAGATCACCACGCGCGCCGATTTCGGCGTCGGCGGCGACCAGGTCGCGACCACCGTCGCCGCCCGCAAGCTGCTCGACATCCTGCGCGCGATGCCTGACGGCCAGGTCACGCTGTCGCTCGCCGACAAGCGCCTCACCGTTCAATCGGGCAAGAGCCGTTTCGCACTGCAGACGCTGGCGGCCGACGAGTTCCCGACCGTCGCACAGGCGAAGGATTTCGGCGCCACGCTCACCGTCCCGCAGAAGTCGTTCCGCCAGCTGCTCGGCATGGTCCACTTCGCGATGGCGCAGCAGGACATCCGCTACTACCTGAACGGCATGCTGCTCGTCGTTGACGGCGACCAGCTGATGGCCGTGGCCACCGACGGCCACCGCCTCGCGTTCTCGTCGATGAAGCTCGAAGGCGGCACGTTCGGCCGCCAGGAAGTCATCGTGCCGCGCAAGACGATTCTCGAGCTGCAGCGCCTGCTCGAGGACATCGACGACACCGTCACCATCGACATCGCGCAAACCCAGGCCAAGTTCACCTTCGGCCAGGTCGAGCTCGTGTCGAAACTCGTCGAGGGCAAGTTCCCCGACTTCCAGCGCGTGATCCCGAAGGCGCACAAGAACACGTTCGAGATCGGCCGTGAAGAACTGCAGCGTTCGCTGCAGCGCGCGGCGATCCTGACCTCGGACAAGTTCAAGGGCGTGCGCTGCATCATCGCGCCGGGCCAGCTGAAGATCATGTCGACCAACGCCGATCAGGAAGAGGCGCAGGAAGAACTCGAAATCGCCTACCAGGGCGATACCGTCGACATCGGCTTCAACGTCACGTATCTGCTCGACGTGCTCGCGAACCTGAAGGTCGACACCGTACAGGTGAGCCTCGGCGACGCCAGCTCGAGCGCGCTGATTACCGTGCCCGAGAACGACGAGTTCAAGTATGTCGTGATGCCGATGCGCATCTGACGCGCACGACATCAAGACACACACCAGGGGGCGGCAAGCCCCTTTGGCGTTTTTATGGCGAACCGACAACCCGCCCCTTTAGTGCCTTTTCGGCACTTGGGCGGGCCAGGAAACTGGAGCGGCCCGGCGATTTCCTTCGCTGAAACGCACCGCGCCGCCACCTGAGTGGCCTCGCAGAACCGGAAGATATCCATGAGTGAACAGCACAATTCGCAACCCGATAACAGCAGCTACGGCGCCTCGTCGATCCAGATCCTCGAAGGTCTGGAAGCGGTGCGCAAGCGCCCCGGGATGTACATCGGCGACACGTCTGACGGCACCGGTCTGCACCACCTCGTGTTCGAGGTGCTCGACAACTCGATCGACGAAGCGTTGGCCGGGTACTGCAACGACATCCACGTGACGATTCACGCCGACAACTCGATTTCCGTGACCGACAACGGCCGCGGGATCCCGACCGACGTGAAGATGAACGACAAGCACGAGCCGAAGCGCAGTGCCGCCGAGATCGTGATGACCGAGCTGCACGCCGGCGGCAAGTTCGACCAGAACAGCTACAAGGTGTCCGGCGGCCTGCACGGCGTGGGCGTGTCGTGCGTGAACGCGCTGTCGAGCTGGCTGCGCCTCACCGTGCGCCGCGACGGCAAGAAGCGGTTCATGGAGTTCCACCGCGGCGTCGCGCAGGATCGCGTGATCGAGGTGGTGGACGGCGTGGAAGTGTCGCCGATGCTCGTCACCGGTGATACCGAGAACCGCGGCACCGAAGTGCACTTCATGGCTGATCCGACGATTTTCGGCACGGTCGAGTATCACTACGACATCCTCGCGAAGCGGATGCGCGAACTCTCGTTCCTGAACAACGGCGTGCGTATCCGTTTGACCGACCTGCGCTCGGGCAAGGAAGACGATTTCGCGTTCGCCGGCGGTGTGAAGGGCTTCGTCGAGTACATCAACAAGACGAAGACCAACCTGCACCCGACGGTATTCTTCGCCAACGGCGAGAAGGACGGCGTGGGCGTCGAAGTCGCGATGCAGTGGAACGACAGCTACAACGAAAACGTGCTGTGCTTCACGAACAACATTCCGCAGCGCGACGGCGGCACGCACCTGACCGGCCTGCGGGCCGCGATGACGCGCGTCATCAACAAGTACATCACCGACAACGAAATCGCGAAGAAGGCGAAGGTCGAGACGACCGGCGACGACATGCGCGAAGGGCTGTCGTGCGTGCTGTCCGTGAAGGTGCCGGAGCCGAAGTTCAGCTCGCAGACGAAGGACAAGCTGGTTTCTTCTGAGGTTCGCGCGCCGGTTGAGGAAGTTGTGGCGAAGGCGCTGGAAGAGTTCCTGCTGGAAACGCCGATCGACGCGAAGATCATTTGCGGGAAGATCGTTGAGGCTGCGCGGGCGCGGGATGCTGCGCGGAAGGCGCGTGAGATGACGCGACGCAAGGGCGTGCTCGACGGCGTCGGCCTGCCGGGCAAGCTCGCGGACTGCCAGGAGAAAGACCCGGCGAAGTGCGAAATCTATATCGTCGAGGGTGACTCGGCAGGTGGGTCGGCGAAGCAAGGGCGTGATCGCAAGTTCCAGGCGATCCTGCCGCTGCGCGGCAAGGTGCTGAACGTCGAGAAGGCGCGCTACGACAAGCTGCTGTCGTCGGAACAGATCGTCACGCTCGTGACCGCGCTTGGGTGCGGGATCGGCAAGGAAGACTACAACCTCGACAAGCTGCGCTATCACCGCATCATCATCATGACCGACGCGGACGTGGACGGTGCGCACATCCGGACGCTGCTGCTCACGTTCCTGTATCGCCAGATGCCCGACATGATCGAGCGCGGGTACGTGTATATCGCGCAGCCGCCGCTTTACAAGATCAAGGCGGGCAAGGACGAGCGGTATCTGAAGGACGACGTGGAGCTCAACGCGCACATGCTGCGGTTGGCGCTGCAAGGGTCGGAGCTGGTGCCTGGTGAGAATGCCGCCGTGATTTCCGGCGATGCGCTTGGGGAGCTCGCGCGATCGTATCTGCTGTCGCGGAGCGTGATCGACCGGTTGAGCCGGTTGTATGACCCGGCCGCGCTGGAAGCGATCATGGATGGCGTTGCGATCGACCTCTCCAACGAGGCTTCGACGGAGGCTTCGGCGAAGGCGCTGCACGCTGCGTTGCATGACGAGGCTTTGAAGAACGAAGTGCGTGTGGTGCCTTCGTATGATGCGGTGCGCGAGCAGCGGTCGCTGCATGTCGAGCGCACCCATCACGGGAACGTGCGGGTTTCGGTCATCGATCAGGAATTCCAGCACACGGCGGATTATCAGCAGCTCGTGGCCACCGCGAATACGTTCACGGGGCTTATTGGGGAAGGTGCTGTTATCAAGCGTGGTGAGCGCAGCATGGCTGTGAGCGACTTCAAGAGTGCGATGAAGTGGCTGCTTGCGGATGCCGAGCGGAACGTGTCGAAGCAGCGGTATAAGGGGCTGGGGGAGATGAACCCCGGGCAGCTGTGGGAAACGACGATGGATCCGACGGTGCGGCGACTCCTGCGCGTGCAGATCGAGGACGCAATTGCTGCGGATGGGATCTTTACTACGCTGATGGGGGATGATGTGGAGCCGCGTCGGGCGTTTATTGAGTCTAATGCGTTGAGGGCGGGGAATATTGACGTCTAACACGGTGTAGCGTGACCCATAAGGTGAGATTTTGGGAATGTCGAATGTCACTATAAGTGAAAAATTCGACACAAAAGCTGAAAACTGAAGACGCATTTGATGAAAATTCCCGAAGAAATTTGGCGCGTGTTATGCGCCGTTCCTAGCGGAAATTTTTAAAGGCAAGTGCAAAGCCATAGCGTTGGAGTTCGGCTTTTCAGTACCGAGGGGCTTGCCCCCTCTGCTCTCGGACAACGGTTCGAATTCCGTTGCATTCGCAAACCCCGCTTTCCATATGGTTAGCGGGGTTTTTTATTTGCTTTTCTGGATTTTTATTTCCCTTGACGGCTGAGAAAATTCGGCGACGCCTTCCCATTCGCCAGGGATTTATGCTCTCTTGTCACGAAAGTGCCCCATACGACTTGGCCTTGTCGACGAAAGCTATCACCAGGAATTTGTAACGTTGCACACCACGAGGACGCAGAAGGAAAGCGTCCGGTCAACCGGTCGTGCTCATGCGGGTGATAGGTTGCTCAAATTTCTTGGAATCGACGGAAGAACCATTCCCTCTCGCCAGTCCCGCGCGTAGTGGGTTAGCGAGCCAAATACGACCACTCGTCGGTTAAGCGCATGACAGGTCCGGGTAGGCATGCAGTGCAAAATGCAGTACATTTGCGCGACATTGTTACTGAGGCGCCGTCATGTCACGCCTGAAAGACGAAACCCTTTCCATCCGCACTTCTGCCGACATCAAGCAACTGCTGCGCATGGCTGCTGCGCATGAGCGCAGGTCGGTGGCATCAATGATCGAGATTCTTGTGCTCGAGTATGCGCAGCAACACGGCTTGCACGCAGAAGGTCCTCAGCACGCGTCGCCCAAGAGAACACAATCGAAATGAATCGTCCGTTGCCCACTGTCACCCTCGGCCAGCTCGAAGGCCACCTCTGGGAATCCGCCAACATCCTGCGCGGCCCGGTGGATGCGGCTGACTTTAAAACGTACATCTTCCCGCTGCTGTTCTTCAAGCGCATCTGCGATGTCTGGGACGAGGAATACCAGGAGATTGTTGACGAGACTGGCGACGAGCAACTTGCCTGCTTCCCCGAATCGCACCGATTTCAAATCCCGGAAAACTGCCACTGGAACGACATCCGCGCCAAAGCCAGCAACGTCGGGGCAGCGCTGCAACGCGCGATGCGCGAAATTGAGAAGGCCAATCCAGACACGTTGTATGGTGTGTTCGGCGATGCGCAGTGGTCGAACAAGGAGCGCCTGTCCGATGCACTGCTTAAGGATCTGATTGAGCATTTTTCGGCGCTGCCCCTGGGCAACGACAACGTCAACTCCGACCTCCTCGGAGATGCCTATGAGTACCTGATCAAGAAGTTCGCGGACGCAACGAACAAGAAGGCGGGCGAATTCTATACCCCGCGCGGCGTGGTACGGCTGATGATCGACATGCTAGACCCCAAGGAAACCGAGACTATCTACGACCCTGCCTGCGGCACTGGCGGCATGTTGCTGGCTGCCGTGCAGCACGTCAAAGAGATGCATGGCGACGTTAAACGCCTGTGGGGCAAGCTGTACGGGCAGGAAAGAAACCTCACCACCTCATCCATCGCGAGGATGAACCTGTTCCTACATGGCATTGAGGACTTCCAGGTAGTGCGCGGTGACACGCTGCGCAACCCAGCCTTCTTCGAGGGCGACCGGTTGGCCACCTTTGATTGCGTGATCGCAAATCCACCGTTCTCGTTGGAAAAGTGGGGTGAAGACCTGTGGCTGAACGATCCTTTTGGCCGCAACTTTGCTGGGTTACCACCGTCATCCAGCGGGGACTTCGCTTGGGTGCAGCACATGGTCAAGTCGACGGCAGACGTGACCGGCCGAATGGCGGTGGTGCTACCCCAGGGCGCTCTGTTCCGCAAAGGCGTGGAAGGCAGCATCCGCCAAAAACTGCTGGAGTTGGATCTGATCGAAGCCGTGATTGGGCTCGGGCCCAACCTGTTCTACGGAACAGGGCTCGCCGCATGCATCCTGGTGCTGCGTAAGCGCAAACCGACTAAGCACAAGAAGAAAGTGTTGATCGCCGATGCCTCACGACTGTTCCGTCGGGGGCGTGCCCAAAACTATTTGGAGCCCGAGCATATCGCCGGAATCCTGGGCTGGTATCGCGGCTTTGCCGACGTTCAGGACGCGGTTCGTGTGGTCAGCCTCGACGAGATCAGGGCCGAGGACTGGACACTAAACATTTCACGCTACGTCCTGCCCCCACTGCAAGAAAACACCCTGCCACTGCCTGACGCCATCGCGGCATTCAAGGATGTGCTTACCCGCTGTCGCGAAGCGGAAGAGCGGCTCGGGCAGATCATGACTGAAGGGGGATGGCTGCAATGAGTTCAGACCGCCCCTTCAAGGACAATAAGATCTTCACTGAAGAAATGGCGAACGCTGCGCGCGCGCGACTGAAGGAAAAGTTTGCCCAAATGGCACAAGATAAAACTGGTAGCCCTAAGCGCATCAGCCAGCGAGAGCTGGAAAGCTACCTGTGGGGCGCTGCCGTGCTGCTGCGCGGCCTCATCGACGCAGGTGACTACAAGCAGTTCATCTTCCCGTTGCTGTTCTACAAGCGTGTGTCGGATGTCTGGGACGAGGAATACCGAGTGGCGCTGGCCAACTCGGACGGCGATCTTTCCTACGCGCAGTTTAGCGAGAACCACCGCTTCCAGATTCCTGCGGGTGCGCATTGGAATGACATGCGACAGACCCCGAAGAACGTCGGCGCAGCCATTCAGAAGGCCATGCGTGCCATCGAGACGGCCAACCCGGATCTGCTCGATGGCATCTTCGGCGATGCCCCTTGGACCAACCGCGAGCGCCTGCCCGACGATACGCTGAAGAACCTGATCGAGCATTTCTCGAACCAAACGCTGTCGGTGGCCAACGTCCCCGAGGACGAGCTGGGCAACGCCTACGAATACCTGATCAAGAAGTTCGCGGACGACTCCGGCCATACGGCCGCCGAGTTTTACACCAACCGCACCGTTGTCCACCTGATGACGCAACTCCTGGCACCGCAAGCGGGCGAGTCGATCTACGACCCCACGTGCGGCACCGGCGGCATGTTGATCTCGGCGCTGGACGAAGTGAAGCGCTCCGGCGGCGAATACCGTACGCTCAAGCTCTACGGGCAGGAGCGCAACTTGATCACCTCATCCATCGCCCGCATGAACTTGTTCCTGCACGGCGTGGAGGACTTCGAAATCATCCGGGGCGACACCCTAGCCGACCCCCAGCACATCGAGGGTGATCGTCTGCGCCAGTTTGATGTGATCCTGGCCAACCCGCCGTACTCCATCAAGCAGTGGAACCGCGAGGACTGGAGTAGTGACAAGTGGGGCCGCAACTCGCTGGGCACGCCGCCGCAGGGCCGTGCCGATTATGCGTTCCAGCAGCACATCCTGACCAGCCTCACAGCCAAGGGTCGATGTGCCGTGCTCTGGCCCCACGGCGTCCTGTTCCGCAATGAAGAACAGACGATGCGCGCCAAGATGGTCGAACAGGATTGGGTAGAGGGCGTCATCGGCCTGGGGCCCAACCTGTTCTACAACTCCCCGATGGAATCGTGCATCGTCATTTGCAACCGCAAGAAGACAGCAGCACGGAAGGGCAAGGTGATCTTCATCGATGCGGTGAACGAGGTTACCCGCGAGCGAGCACAGAGCTTCCTCAAGCCCGAGCACCAGGAGCGCATCCTGGCCGCCTACAAGACGTTTGTCGATGTGCCCGGTTTCGCCAAGGTCGCCACCTTGGCCGAGATCAGTGTGAACGGCGGCAACCTGTCGATTCCACTATACGTGAAGCGTATCGCTGCAACCGTCGCCACCGAAAGGAATGGCGACGCGGTATCGTTGCGCTCGTCGTGGGAGCAGTGGCAAAGCGAAGGCCGCGCTTTCTGGCGGCAGATGGACGCGCTGGTGGAAACGCTGGATGGACTGATCATGGAGGACATCGAGCGTGTCTGATAAGAAGAACAAAAACCTTAAACCCGGCTGGCTCCAAGTGAAGTTCGGCGACGTAGTGCGGCTCTCAAAGGCACGCAGCCAAGATCCGCTGGCCGATGGCTTTGAACGCTACGTTGGTCTGGAACACCTCGAACCAGGCGATTTGCGCATCCGCAGTTGGGGTAACGTCGCTGACGGCGTTACCTTCACTAGCGTGTTTCAACCCGGGCAGGTGTTGTTCGGCAAGCGCCGCGCCTACCAACGCAAGGTGGCCGTGGCGGATTTCTCCGGTGTTTGCTCCGGTGACATCTACGTGCTGGAGACCAAGGACGCGCGGGTCTTGATGCCGGAGTTGCTGCCGTTCATTTGCCAGACCGACGCCTTCTTCGATTACGCAGTGGGTACGTCGGCGGGATCGTTGAGCCCTCGCACGAACTGGACGAGTTTGGCTGATTTTGCGTTTGCGTTGCCTCCGATGAAGGAGCAAAGCGAGATCGTTCAAGTTCTGGAGGCTATTCGCGAATGCGCTGATGCCTATCAAGCATCTGAAGCCGCGCTAAAAGCGCTTCTACTCTCTAGAACTGGTGAACTGTTTTCTGGGCCGATGGACGATGAAGCGAAAGCACAAGTCATTGGCGATATCGCTGATGTGCAATACGGGCTGACGATCAACGCCAAACGCAGAACGCTTGAGAAGCAATCACCGTATCTTCGAGTGGCAAATGTTCAGCGATTTCATATCGATCTATCTGAGGTTAAAGATGTTGGCGTGGATAGTAAGGATGACGGATGCATCCTTCGAAGGAATGACATCCTCGTTGTCGAGGGGCATGCCGATATCGCCGAATTGGGTAGAGCATCGATTTGGGAAGAGCAACTTCCGATCTGCCTTCATCAAAATCACCTGATTCGGATTCGTTGCCGACCAGAGGTTGATCCTTACTACGTTCTTGAGTACGTAAACTCTCCAGCGGGACGGGCTTACTTTAGAGGGCGAGGCAAAAGCACCAGTGGGCTTAATACTCTCAATTCGACCGTTGTTCGGAAAATGCCGATTCCAATTCCCCCTCTTGCTATTCAGAATTCAATTGCGGGTGAGCTGAAAGCGGCCAGGCGAAACCTGAAACAAATTGCCGATAGAAAAGAACACCACGCTACTATCTCGAAGCGCCTAAGTACGGAGATATTTGGAGGGGGGCAGGGATGAGCGCATTTACCGAATCCAACACCGTCGAAGCCTACGTCCGCGACCTTCTCGTCGGCGCGATCAAGGCTGTCCCGGCCAACACCGCCCAGGAACCTCAAGCCGGCTACGGCCCCAGCCCCAAGGGCATCGGCTGGCGCTACGCCGCCCCGGCAGCGGTGCCACGCCAGACTCAGGAAGCGCTGGTCGAACCCTGGCTGCGCGAGGCGCTGATCCGCCTGAACCCGGAGATTGCCGCTCAGCCCGATCGCGCCGACGAGGTGTTCTACAAGCTGCGCGCCATCGTGCTCTCGGTGCGCTCGGATGGGCTAATACGCGCCAACGAGGAAATGACCGCGTGGATGCGTGGTGAGCGCTCGATGCCCTTCGGCAACAACAACGAGCATGTGCAGGTACGGCTGATCGACCTCGACGACCTGGCGCAGAACCATTACGTCGTCACCCAACAATACACCTACCGTGCCGGTCCCACCGAGCGCCGCGCCGATCTGGTGCTGCTGGTCAATGGCCTGCCGCTGGTGCTGATCGAGGCCAAGACGCCGGTCAAGAAGTGCATCAGCTGGGTCGATGGCGCGGTGCAGGTGCACCACGACTACGAGAAGTTCGTGCCGGAGCTTTTTGTCTGCAACGTGTTCTCGGTGGCCACCGAGGGCAAGGCCTACCACTACGGGTCCATCGGGCTGCCGGTCAAGGATTGGGGCCCGTGGCATCTGGATGGCGCACGCGATGAGGGCCAGCACCACCCACTGAAATCGCTCAAGCTGTCGGCCGAGAGCATGCTGCGGCCGCATGTGGTGCTGGATATTCTGGGCAGCTTCACCCTATTCGCCACGGACCAGAAGAAGCGCCGCATCAAGATCATCTGCCGCTATCAGCAGTACGAGGCAGCCAACAAGATCGTCGAGCGGGTGCTGGCGGGCTATCCCAGAAAGGGTTTGATTTGGCACTTCCAGGGCTCGGGTAAGTCACTGCTGATGGTATTCGCCGCGCAGAAGCTGCGCATGCATGCTGGCCTGAAGAACCCCACCGTTCTGATCGTGGTGGACCGGGTCGATCTCGATACGCAGATCACCGGGACCTTCACCGGGGCGGACATTCCCAATCTCGAAAAGGCCGACACGCGCGAAAAACTGCAGCAACTGCTGGCGCAGGATGTGCGCAAGATCATCATCACGACGATCTTCAAGTTCGGCGAGGCCACGGGCAGCCTCAACGACCGCAGCAACATCATCGCGCTGGTGGACGAAGCCCACCGCACCCAGGAAGGGGACCTGGGCCGCAAAATGCGCGAAGCCTTGCCAAATGCGTTTCTGTTCGGCCTGACCGGCACTCCGATCAACCGCGCTGACCGCAATACCTTCTACGCCTTCGGTGCGGACGAAGACGAAAAGGGCTACATGAGCCGCTACGGCTTCGAGGAATCGATCCGCGACGGCGCTACACTGAAGTTGCACTTCGAGCCTCGGCTGATCGACCTGCACATCGACAAGGCCGCGCTGGACGCCGCCTACAAAGACCTGACCGGCGGCCTGTCGGATCTGGACAAGGATAACCTCGCCAAGACCGCCGCGAAGATGGCCGTGCTGGTCAAGACGCCCGAGCGCATCCGCAAGGTGTGCGAGGACATCGTTGAGCATTTCCAAACCAAAGTGGAGCCTAACGGCTTCAAAGGTCAGATCGTCACGTTCGACCGGGAGTCCTGCCTGCTGTTCAAGGCCGAGCTGGACAAGCTGCTACCACCGGAGGCCACCGACATCGTGATGTCGGTGCAAGCGTCCGACAAGAAGGAGCACCCTGAGTATGCCCCCTACGACCGCAGCCGCGATGAGGAAGAGCGATTGCTCGACCGCTTCCGCGACCCTACCGACCCGCTGAAACTGATCATCGTAACGGCCAAGCTGCTAACCGGCTTCGACGCGCCCATCCTGCAAGCGATGTACTTGGACAAACCGTTGCGTGACCATACGTTGCTGCAGGCTATCTGCCGGGTGAACCGTACCTACTCCGAACAGAAGACCCACGGACTGATCGTGGACTACTTGGGCATCTTCGACGACGTGGCCGCTGCGCTGGAATTCGACGACCAGAGTGTCAAGCAGGTGGTCAGCAACATTCAGGAGTTGAAGGACAGGCTACCCGAAGCGATTCAGAAATGCTTGGCCTTCTTCCAGGGCTGCGACCGCACGCTGCAGGGTTATGAAGGCCTGATCGCGGCGCAACAGTGCTTGCCCAATAACGAGGTGCGCGACAACTTCGCGGCCGAATACAGCCTGCTCAACAAGATCTGGGAAGCGCTGTCACCTGATACGGTGCTGGGGCCCTTCGAGAAGGACTACAAGTGGCTGTCGCAGGTGTACCAGTCTGTGCAGCCGTCCAGCGGCCATGGCAAGCTGATCTGGCATTCCCTCGGCGCCAAGACCATCGAGCTGATCCATCAGAACGTGCATGTGGATGCGGTGCGAGATGACCTCGACACTCTGGTACTGGATGCCGACTTGCTTGAAGCGGTGCTTTCGAACCCCGATCCGAAGAAGTCCAAGGAGATCGAGATCAAGCTCAACCGAAGGTTGCGCAAGCACGCGGGCAACCCGAAGTTCAAGAAACTGTCGGAACGGCTCGACGCGCTGAAAGACCGTTTTGAGTCTGGACAGATCAACAGTATCGAGTTTTTGAAGCAGTTGCTGGAGATCGCCAAGGAAACCCTGCAAGCCGAGAAGGAGGTCCCGCCTGAGGAAGACGAGGATCGCGGCAAGGCAGCACTGACCGAGCTTTTTAACGAAGCGAAGACTGCCGAGACGCCCATCATGGTCGAGCGAGTGGTAGCAGACATCGATGAGATTGTGCGCCTGGTCCGCTTCCCCGGTTGGCAAGGAACGCAAGCCGGGGAGCGTGAGGTGAAGAAGGCTCTGCGCAAGGCCCTCTTCAAGTACAAACTGCATGCGGATGAGGAACTATTCGAGAAGGCCTACAACTACATCCGGCAGTATTACTGAGGGGAAAAAATGAGCGATATCTCGTGTCAGACTTGGTCTTACCCTGGTGCGCGCTGGTGGAAATTCGACTTCCACACGCACACGCCCGCGTCCAAGGACACCACCGCCTGGCAGGCGGTTATTGACACGCCTCAAGCGCTTAAGCCTGAGACCTGGCTGCTCAAGTACATGGACGCGGGGATTGACTGCGTGGCCGTGACCGACCACAACAGTGGTGAATGGATCGATAAGCTGAAAGGCGCCTATGCCGAGATGAAACGCCAGGCCGATGCCGGCAGCGCGCCAGCAGGTTTTCGCGAGTTGCATCTGTTTCCCGGCGTGGAGATTTCGGTCCAGGGTGGCTTCCACCTCCTTGCCATTTTTGGCCCCAACGCCTCAAGCCAAACCATCAGCGATCTATTGGCCAAGGTGGACTACTCCGGTACGCGCGGTGACAGCGACGAGGTGACGCGCGAGGGGGCGGGCAAGGTCGTCGAGAGGGTACTAGCTGAGGGAGGCATTGCCATTCCCGCACATGTTGATGGCGATAAGGGGCTGCTTCAAACCGAGACGGGCACGCGCAAATGCTTGCTTGACACCACGACCGTCAAGCAGGTGCTTCAGGAGCCTGGCATTCTTGCCATGGAATGGGTTACGTCAAGCAGCCCAAAACCCACGATCCTGGATGAACTGAAGCTGACGTTCGCGAGCGTGGTGGGCAGCGACTGCCACACCTTCCAGGGCTCAGCCGTTCCCGGCTCTCGCTACACGTGGATTAAGATGGCAACGCCAAGCCTGGAAGGTTTGCGTTTGGCGCTGCTTGATGGGCAAGACGTGTCAGTTCGTCGCAGTGACGATAGTGCTGGCTTTACGCCCTTCAACACACCTGAACACTTCATTGAGTCTATCGAAATCCGCGACGCGCGCTTTATGGGGAGGGGTAAAGCAGCCGCACGCTTGCCATCCAACCCATATTTCAACGCACTGATCGGTGGGCGCGGCACCGGCAAATCGACCATCGTCCATGCCCTTCGCTTGGCCTACCGGCGTGAGAAAGAGTTGTCCTTGCCCTCGGAAGCTGGGCAGACCTTCAATCGATTCAATAAGGTCGCAAAGACTCGAAATGACGATGGTGGCTTGCGAGCGGATACTGTTATCAGCGTTCAAGTTCACCGCGACGGAACCTCATATCGCCTGCTTTGGCAACAGGACAGCCAGGGCGATGTGGTCGAGGAATGGGACCCCGCCACTCGGTCCTTCAAGCCCTCTGGTAGCCAGGCCATTACAGAGCAACGCTTTCCCGTTCGACTATTCAGCCAGGGGCAAATCGCCGCGTTGGCCGGTGATAGCCAGCAAGCCCTGTTGAAAGTGATCGACGATGCGGCCGGTACACGAATGCAGCAAGAGGCATTCGACGAAGCCAAACGCACTTTTTTGGCGACGCGGGCACAGATGCGCGAACTGGAAGGCAAGCTTCAAGGGCGCGAATCCTTGACCCTGTCGCTGCAGGACGTACAGCGCAAGCTGGCCCGTTTTGAAGGCGCCGATCATGCGGCGGTGCTGAAGAACTACCAGCGCACCAGCAGGCAAAGCAGTGAACTGGAGCGCCAGTTCGAAAGCACCGTCGAACTTTCAACACGCCTGAAGAAGTTTGCCGCAGACTTGCTGGCAGAAGACCTGCCGGACGGGCTGTTTGACGCCAGTGACGACAGCGCTGCGCTGCAGCTTGTTCAAGAGCTGAAGGCCACCGTTGACAAGGCCAGGGAGGAAGTAGAGCGCACTGCCTCAGCACTGGAGGCGAGAGGACGCTCACTCCGAAGCGAGTTGGAAGTCTCTCCGTGGTTCGCTCGAATTAGCGAAGCGAAGTCGACCTACGACAAGCTGAAAACCGACCTGCAACAGCAGGGGGTCAGCGATCCAAGTGAGTACGGCCGGCTTGTGCAGGAGAAGCAGCGAATCGAAACCGAGGTGAAACGACTAGATGCGCTAAAGACGCAGCATGAGGCTCTGAGAGAAAAGGCCCTGTCGCAATTAGAGCAGGTTCAGATTGCGCGTCAGGCTATCAGTGCCCAGCGCGCGACATTCTTGCAAGCGACTTTGCACGATAACTCTTATGTACGCATTGAACTGGTTCCGTACAGCAGGGATGGGCAGAGCATCGAGCGCTCGCTGCGGGACGTGCTGGGCGCAGCTGAGGGCAAGTACATTGACGACTTGTACCTGGAGGCGCAAGACGATATACCGGCCAAGGGCGTGGTGGCGGATTTGATTCGCACGGTCGAGCTCGTTGAGAAACCGGGCGAATGGGATACGGCAGCGTTTGAACAGTCCCTGAAAGCACAAAAGAAGCGCCTGGCCAAGGCGGGGCGCGGCGAGGGCGAATTTGGTGGATGGTTCAACAAGTTCCTAAAGGCCGAGGCTGACAAGCGGCCCGAGTACATCGATCACATCCTTTGCTGGTTCCCAGAAGACGGTTTACAGGTGGAGTACAGCCGCAAGGGGGATGGCAAGGATTTCCAATCTATCGGCCAGGCATCGGCGGGCCAGCGCGCTGCCGCCATGCTCGCTTTCCTGCTAGCACATGGCAATGAGCCGCTGGTACTGGACCAGCCTGAAGACGATCTCGACAACCATCTAATCTACGGTTTGGTCGTTCAGCAGATTCGCTCGAACAAGCTGCGTCGCCAGCTCATCGTCGTCACTCACAACCCGAACATTGTCGTTAACGGTGACGCCGAACTCATTCACGTGCTGGACTTCAACCACCAGTGCCATATCAAACAAACGGGCTCCCTGCAGGATAAGGCGATGCGCAGGGAGGTATGTCAGGTGATGGAGGGCGGCGAAGAGGCATTTGAGCGACGCTATCAACGCTTGGGAAGAGAGGTTTGAGGGCTTCGCAAAGCTGATGAATCGCAATTGCGCGGCCTGCATGCCGAAATCGAATGCGGTGACGACGGTGCTGAAGCTCGTCATCGCGCTCCAGCGCTACAACGATGAACATTCTCACAGCGTGCTTGCAACGACCGAGTCGTCGGACGGTCGCTTCCACTTCGTCAAAAATCTTCGACCCGCGACTCCACCTGCGATCACTTTGCTCAACCCTCGAAGGCATATCGTAATTTTACGGCACGCACACATAGTGCCACACCCCGACTCTGCGAAATACCCCCAGTGCCCCGGCTCAACGACTGAAATCCATCGACCATTGGAACGATTTTAACGAATAGCCGATGTAATAGAGAAATTTCATCGCGTCTTCCGCCTGGTCTGAATGCACCGGGTGAGTCCAATTTTTTGGACGCGATCAAATAGCCAAATTTCGGAAAACTCTTTCACATACGATAGAAATTGAGAATTTCACCCCTCAATTTCACACGCGGCCTCGGATCGGAACGAAAAAAAAACATTTATTTTGTCGCTATCTGGACAAATTCCATCCGCTACTTGTTCCATCATATTCGGCACATTGTGTTACCGGGAGATTGCCGGTGAATAAGGCGATCGATATCCTGATACACATTCCAATCTTCCTAATGTTGTCGACTCTATGACTGCCCTCGGAAACTTCGTTCGAGATCGTCGCATCGAGCTCGGCCTAACCCAGGCCACGCTGGCGACACGTATGGGCGTGGACGACACATACATCAGCGCAGTAGAGACGGGACGGCGAACGCCCGATAGTTCGCCATTCCTGGAGATGCTCGGTCGAGCTCTGGAGCTTGACAGTGATCGCGTTCGTCAGTTGTTCAACGTGGCGCGCAGATCGCAACGATTTTTTCGCCTGCCGGAAGAGCTGTCGCCCCGCAAGCACGCCGTGTTCATGGCAATCGCGGAAGACCTGCCGCGATTGAGCGCGGAAGACGTCGAGGTAATCGCAAGCGTTCACACGGCACTAGTGCGGAACCGGAAATCTGACGCTCCACATAATGCCGATGTGATTGAAGGAGGGACCATGTAAAGAAAAAGCGCCGCAAACCCGAGGGGCCAGCAGCGCTCTGTGGTCGGAACAAAAGAAGATTCGTGATTTGGCGATTTCGAGTCTCCTCCGCTCCGCCCCCAGAGTCAAGCCCTTCTTTTTCCTGTCGATCCGCTGCCCCATGCGATTCGAGCAAATTTTGTCGAGTCGCGGATAGCGCTCGCCCATCGTCAGCGCAATTCTCGACAACGTTTGGTTGTCGAGGGGGTAGCTCACACCTGAAAAGGAGCAGAAGTGAAAGCGAGGTACTCGACACCGCTTCCATGGGTCACCGGTCATGAGCCGGTCCGCAAAATCGTGTCGCGGTCTGGCGGAATTCCACGCGGACTCTTCCCGAGTCACAAAAATAACCGAATGGTCGGATATGAACACTTGCTGGAGGCAGATGCATGCGTCCTATTCGAGATGTCCCCCCAAATCGCGGCCTATCATGAACAACCAATACGCATCTCGTTTCCCGACGGAGATCGGACACGCCTTTACACACCCGACTATCAGCTCGAACTGACGGACGGCAGGCAATTCCTGGTCGAGATCAAACCGGCGCGTCGCCTGGCCGCCCCGGAGATGCGTGACAAATTCGATCGCATCGAAGAGCACATGCATCGACTCGGGTTGTCATTCCTAGTTCTAACGGACGAGCTCATTCGCAAGCAACCGCGATTGACCAACCTCCGGCGCCTGCGATATGACGCGCCACTCTTCGCAGTCGACTACGATGCGATTCGCCGTAGCCTGAGGACGGTATCTCATTCTGGGATCGTTACATTAGGACAACTTATCGAACTCCTCGATTCAAGTACCGTTGTTGATCTTCTTATGCGTGGGCATGCGACATGCCCCCTCGATCGTCCACTCAGCCATGACACGCCTGTCAACATATCTCTGGAGAGTAAGCATGAATGGTTTCTCATTGACGAAGGGACAGGTTTTTAAGATCGATGGCGTGAAATTCCGTATCGAACGCACACTCGATAATGGAATTGTCACACTTGAGAATTGCGAGACATTGGACCTGGTCCGTAAGACAAGGCAGGAGATTTTGGAGGCTTACGCGGAAGGACGAGTGGTGGTCGTACCCCGACGTCTCACCGAGGCAGATGCCCCTTCTGACGACGCCGCTTTGCGCTCCCGATATGGGCGTCCGTTTTGCGAGCTTAAAAAATCAGTACAAGTAGCTGCACTCCGGCGGAAAGCATACGTGGATCTCATTTTATCGAATGGTCGCCCATCATACACACCGAAAATTTTACAACCATTCATACTGCAAGTAGCCCAGACAATCAACGATAAAAAACCTCCGAGTCCCACAACCATTTATCGCTGGTGCGAAGCGATTGGAACCTCAAACGATCCCCGCAGGCTAATACCCCGACACGACCTCAAAGGCCCACGCAAACCGCGAACGGACCAGAAAGTCATTGACCTCTTCATGGAAAGCATTGTTGAGGAAGCAGCCATCGCTCGCAAACTGGTGATGACAAATGTCGAGGACCGCCTTTCAAAAAAGATCACCCACGCCAATCACTTTCTCCCAGAAAACGAGCATCTTCAGATTCCCGATACGAGGACTCTGTATCGATTGTTCGGCAGAGTGCCTGAGTACGACATCACTATACTCAATGAAGGAAAACCTGTCGCTGACCGACGATATCGAATTGTTCGACGAGGTGTACAAGTTTCCCGTGTCCTTGAGCGGGTAGAAATCGACCATACACCATTCGACGTGTTTCTCTTGGACGAAAAAACGTGGCTTCCGTGCGGTCGGCCAACCTTGACAATGCTGATCGACGTCTTCAGCCGCATGCCGTTAGGCTATTACATTAGCTTTGACGACACATCAACACTGGCAGTCATGCGCGCCGTCCGACATGCACTTCTTCCAAAGAAGCCAGCTAGAGCCGTCGTGCCAAACCTGATCGTGCAGAACCCTTGGCCCTGCTACGGCCGGTTCGAAGTGCTGGTGTGCGACAACGGCGCGGAGTTTCACAGCGCCTCCCTAGCTGCCGCCTGCTTCGACTTGCAAATACAGTTGTTGTTTTGCCCAAAGAGGCAACCTCGGTTCAAGGGCGTGGTAGAGCGCTTTCTGAAGACTTGCAATTATTCCTTTGCTCATAGATTGCCGGGTACCAGCCTTGCACATTTCGCAGCTCGCGGTGACTACGATCCACTCACCAACACGGTTCTAACAATTTCCGAATTCACCCATCTCTTTGAGAAGTGGCTTCTTGATGTTTACGCGCAAACCGTACACAAAGGTATCGGTACCACTCCGAGCAAAAAATGGGAAGAAGGAATTGCCGGCGTATCTCAGAATCTTCCTGCGTCGGCCGAAGAAATCGCTTTGCACCTTGGAATCTACAAAAGGCGTAGCCTGCGCCATGACGGTGTGTTGCTCAATGGCCTTTACTACGCAAGCGACGACCTACTACCGATCATCTCTACATACGGCATAGGCGTACGTGTCCGAGTTGCATACGACCCCGAAGACCTTGGCTCTATATGGCTTTGGGCGCCCGACGGGCAAGAGAAAATTCGCGTGCCGGCCGTCGAAGCAGGCTACGCCAAAGGACTTCGCTTGGCACAGCACAAATTGATCAGCAAGTACCGTCGTGATAGCGAGGAAAACGGTGAGCGCGCCAAGAGCCTAATGGAAGCACGCATCGAAATTGCCGAGGCCTTATCTGGCCTTGCAAGCTCGAAGCATCTCCGGCAGCGACGAAAGGCGGCTAAAGCGCTAGGCGTGAGCAACGAAAACCCGTCCGGGAACGCAACGCCGAGTCTTCCCCCTCCTCAGAAATCTCGTGTGACGACCTCCCCAGTCAACGCCCGAGATTCCTCTGTAAAGCTAAATCGAATCCGGCGAAACATCATCTAACGGGTGAAAAAATGAAGGAAATCTCAGCCTTGTCTGCAAAGCAGTTGGATGCCTTGGATCGGTTTCGCCGTGAAACCCTCATGTTTCCACAATTCGAGACCGCCTATCGCAGCATATCGGAATCGCTGACCCTGTACCGAAGAACGGGGCTCGCCGAATGCTTGGCTATATACGGTGAAACTGGCTGTGGCAAAACTACGGTGTGCAAAGTTGTCGAGGGTGAAAATCAGCGCTACTCTGAACCGCACCGCGACGTCGTTCCTGTCCTCTATGCTTCTATCCCAGCACTAGCGACCATCAGTTCGGTCGCCGAGTGTCTCCTGACGAAAATTGGAGATCCGGCTCCATCCAAAGGGACCAACTCGTCGAAGACCGAACGATTGATTGGACTCATTCAGGCATGTTCGGTCGATTTGGTCATACTCGACGAGTTGCAACATGTTCACGATCGAGGGCAGTCGCCAACGATCTACAAAGTGGGCGATTGGATCAAGAACTTCGCGGACCGAATCGCGAAACCCGTCGTTCTTGTCGGTATTCGCCGTGCCGAGATACTTGTCGCCACAAATGGGCAGCTCCGTCGTCGATTTTCGGCCGCTCTGCCCATGGATCCCATGACGTTCGATAGCGAGCGAGGAATTCAGGAATTCATGGCTCTGGTGTCGACTCTATTCGACGCGCTACCAGTTCAATGTGCACTCCAGCCCTCGTCATACCAAGCACTCGAGCGACTGTACTACGCGACCGATGGTCGGATCGGCTATTTGGTCTCGCTATTTCAACGCGCGCTCATGCTTGCATTCCGCTCCGATTCGAAAATCGTTTCGGAAGCTATCCTAGAGCAAGCCTTCGTCGAACAAATTTGGGAGGCTGGCTATGGCCAACTCAACCCGTTCAACAAAGACTTCTGTCTTCGTCGCTTGGACAGACGGCTAGAACCCTTTGCGGCGGAGAGCATTGGTGCGAAACCGAAGACGAGCCGTCAATCGAGAAGGGGAGCAAGATGAGCCGCGCACCTCTCTTGCTCCGCGATCCACCTCACAAAGATGAGAATCTCACCGAGTATCTGCGCCGGCTCTTGGGTATCAATGGATACCCAGGAAGCTTCAATTGCGTCAAAGACATCCTTCAAAAAAATCCCGTCACTATCGAAGATCTTGCCGATCTAACCCTCGTTTCGGCCAAACAGCTGAATTGCCTGCCGGAGCCGTGGCCTTCGTGGATCAAACGGGACGGCAACACAGCTTCGCCGGAGAAGGAGTCGTGGCTCAATAGAATCCGTATGCGTTGGTGTCCGGCATGCCTAGCCGATGACCACTACATGAGGTCAGCATGGTCGCTAAGCGTATTCGTAGCATGTCCGACACACGGCGCGATGCTAAGAGAGTCGTGCGACGCATGCGGCAAAGTGGTGACGTGGAGGAGCGGGTCCTACATACAGTGCTCGTGCGGTCGGAGGTTTACCGAAATGCCAATGGAGCCAGCATCGGAAGCGCATATGACGTTAATGCAATGGTGCAGCAGTAACGGCTCGAGGCAGCTAGTCAGTTCCGAGCAACGAGCTTCGCGCCGTGTTGTCACGCCTTTTGCACGCCTTTCACAAACTCAATTCTTGCGCCTGCTCCATGCATTGGCGCCGCACATATCCGCTCGCCCTACACATCGTCATGGTCGGACACCCGAGCTTCAGAATTTGAGCACGGCCGCAGACTATGTGGATCAATGCTCTCAACTTTTGCTGCACTGGCCATATAGCTTCCAGACTATGATGGCCAAGTACGATGAAAAGACCACTACCGAAACGAGCATTCGTCGAAAATACTCCGCCCTTTATCGCTTACTTTACAAGACACTCGCGGGCGATGAATTCGACTTCATGAGGCGAGAGTTCGAAGCACACCTCGATGGCCACTGGTATGGGGCAATCGACGGACGGCATCGCGCGTTCAGCAAGCGAAAGTGGCGCACCATGCTGTCCGCATCCGAGATTCGCCGAGAGTTGGGGTGCTCGCGCAGCATGATCTGGCGGCTGATTTCGACCAGCCGACTCAATGCTCGCGTTCTTCGTAGTCCAATTGGACGACGCTTTGCTGTCGCGGACGCAAACAGTGTTGCGCAGACGAGGGCCGCTCTTCGCGATGCCATCGATCTACATGCAACTAGCGAACTGCTTGGCATAAGCCGCCGCCGGATTCGCATCTTGTTGACTGCCGGCTTGATCGGGGAAGCTCCAAATTATCATAGGAGCAAGTGGTCTATATCCGTGCACGAAGTGCGCCGCCTGCTTGATCTTCCCGCATGCGACCGCGCGGACCATTCGCCCGAGGAGACTCTGCTGCTCAGACATGTACTCCGGCACATGTGTAGAGATAACGCGGTGTTCTTGAGGGTCGTCGAGTCGCTGCTTAGCGGGGCAATACGATCGTTCGGGAAGGCAGCAGGCGTCCGCGGAATTGGAGCATATCTGGTGCACAAGGACGACGTCCGTTCGGTTATCTGCGATGCGAAGTGTCTTCCCCCATCGACGATGAGCGCCCAGGTAGTCGCACAGGCGCTTTCAATAAAGGAGGAGGTTGCGTATCACCTGATCCGATCCGGTCTATTGCCTCATGAGGTGTATCGCGTCAATGGTCGAGCGATAGATCTGGTCACTAAAGATGACGTCGTGAAGTTCCGATCAACCTACGTCTCACTGGTCGATATTGCCAAACGTTGGAACGTCTCTCCGAAGGCGGCTCTGCGCCGCCTCAGCGAACGGGGGGTCGATGCAATCACGGGGCCGTCCGTGGATCGCTCACGGCAGTATTTCTATCGCGTTGCGGATGTCTCCGCCACTTAACAAGTAGCCGCTACTACTGCAGGAACCGGCAAGATCACGAACCGTCGCCGGGCGATTTCACCCGGCGACGGTTCGTGCAGTTGAGAATCGAACCTACAATTTCAAACCCAATGAAAATCGAACCTATCGATCTTGAGAAAATACACAGCAGTGCTTCGCAAAGCGATACCCCTTATCGTCTCAAGTTAGACACCTATCCAGCTCGCGGCAACCATAACGTCGCATTCGGCCTCACACTGCGAACGCTCCGAACATCTCAAAATCTCACGCAGGAAACGCTGGCGTTTGCTGTAAACCTAGACCGAACGTACATCTCGCTCTTGGAGCAGGGTCGCCGGTCACCAACGCTCGACACAGTCGCCGCGCTGTGCAGAGGGCTCGGGTTTTCGATTGTTGAGTTTCTCTCGATCGTCGAGTCGCGGCTTACGCCCGCGCCGAAAGAGTAACGCGAGCCTACATGGCGAACGCGAAACGCGGATCCTTATATCGCTACCAATCTGGTGCTCAACACCAAGGGGGGACAATGCGAATTTTTGTTGATACAGAGTTCACCGACTTCATCGACTGCAATCTAATCAGCGTTGCGTTGGTCGCCGACGATGGCCAGGAGTTCTACGCCGAGTGCAACGACTTCAATCGACGCGCCTGCAGTGCATTTGTCCATGAAGCGGTACTGCCGCAGCTAGGTCGATATCCTGATCGCGTGTTCTCTCGCCAAGATCTCCAGCTGGCGCTTCATGAGTGGTTGCGCCCATTCAAGGGTGGCATCTTCTGCATGGACTTCGCAGGAGACTGGGATCTTCTTGTAGATCTCCTCGATGGCGTACCGAGTGGCTGGCAGGGGCTTCTCATACGTGACGAGATCGACCAGGTTCGGTTGGAGTCCTACTACGCCCAGTTCGGCGGTCGCCACCATGCGCTACACGATGCCCGCGCTCTGCATTACGCGATGCAAGATGGACGTGCGTCTACGCATCCCGCGAAGTCTGGCTCAGACTGACATCGATCACTACCACTCAGGAAACGAACTCATCAATCTGTTGAAGTATGGCGGGATCGTCTATCCCACGAGTCGGATCGCATACAACGAGGCGGGATAGTAGTTCCGGGGCAGACGCGAATTCCTTGGGGGCGTCGTCCAGAATCAGGACATCGGCTAACGTCAGCCGACGCCTTCGCATATAGTCCGTTATCCGTAGCGAGCGGCTCTCGATGCGCCGGTTCGTGAGATAAATTTCGGTAGCTGCGCTCAGCTCGCGCAGATACTCATCTTGCAAGCGTTTGAGGTCGAACATATAGATCCAGGTGCTGTGGATTGCAATGTCGACCGCTTTCCCGCTGACACGTTCGGCAAGCTTGGTCTGCAGTGAACAGACACCCTGTCCGACGACCGCCGGTCCGTTGGGCCCATACTCGAGTTCGCCCACCGAATTTGGATGTAAGACTCCATCGATGTCGAGGAATATCGTTGCCCTTTTGCTCATTGCGGAACTCGCCCATAGGGGACAATAAAAGCACGCCAGATCAGCAACAACGCTGGCGGATGCGCGCTCCTTCCGACACTATTCTATGCTAAGTGATTGCTCTCGCAGGTAGGTAGTTCAACAGCAACAACAACGATGATGATTGTTTAAAAGATTGTTGCGAGCTGTCGGCCGAGTACGTTTTCATCGCATCTCGGCCTCAAGTGTGTCGTCAACGTGCCGTTATGCAGTTAACTCGCACGACACAACCCTACGCCACGCCATACGGCATGGTTAGCGACTAGTGATATCGGTCGAATAGACAGAACTATGGACGCGAATACAAAATTTCTTGCACCGGAGGCTGTTCGGGCAACCTTCGAAATCGTTCGGCGAGCAATCCAGTCCAATCGCCCCAAAAGGACCCTGACTCCCGTCGAAGTGAATGCCGACAAGGCGATTGCCATTTTCCTCTTTTGTGCGGGCTTTGGCTTTGCTTTATTGCTCTGCCTTTATATGATTCACCACTTCTGGCCTACCCCGGTTCTGGCCACTCTGGCATTGAGTGTTGCGATCAGCGTGGAAATCGCCAGTTTGCTGTCGCTAATTGCGGTCGTGATACAAGCCATCCCCATGTTAAATCGCATCCGAAAAAAACCCGTTGGTCCGATACTTGAGCTGGCCAGCGTTGATATTGATCGATTGCTGCCGTACTGCAACGACCTCATGCGCTTTTCCTTGCCTGAATTGGCCTATGTTCGCGGACAAATCTCTCACCAGCGAGACGCGTTTGACAATCGACGTGGGCGGTTGATTGGTCAACTTGACAAAATTGGGACGTTTCCGGCGCTCGCAACTCTTGGGATCAGCGTCGCCAAACTGATGCAAGATCAACACATTGCCCTGAACAGCTCAATTGCCTGGTCGATCGCAGGATCGCTTGCGGCATTCTATCTCCTCAGTCTTCTGCTTGCTGATACAAGCGACAAGCTAACACAAGTAATCGAATTGCTGAATTTCGTCATCGACAATCACCCGGAGAAGGAGAACGATGAGTAGCATTGGCGTGCCAAAGTAAGGGGCTTTTGACGCACAAATCTAATACGACGGATCCTCACTGTTGCTCTCAGCACTTATACGCCATACGCACATGCAAAAATTCACGCACCAGCTATTTAATGTTCGTTCGTACCTCAAGGTTCAATTGGCCCCGTTCGACCGCTCGTTTTTTTGGTCCGCGATCGTGCCAATAGAGGGATTGAGGATTGCATTTTGGTGGGCCGCACCAGCTACAGTCGCCGTGTTGTTTATCACACACTTCAAAAACCAACTACCCGCCAGTTATCTGGAAGCCGCTATTTCTGATGGAATAGGTCCACACATATGGAACGTGGTGGGTATGCTCGGCTTGGTACTTTTCGGTCTTGCAGTTCTGTTCCCAAAGATCAAATTTATTGCTACCGGGGCATATCAAGTTTTGATCAACACTTATGGGATGGGTGGTTTAGCCATCGGCCTATTGATTGGAAAAATTGTGGCTCAGCTGCCGCCTTCACTGTCAAAACTCGAGATGTTGAAGGCTTGGCTCGCTGGCACCGGCATCGCTCTACTTATGCTCGAGCTGTTCGTGCTCAATTTTTCACTTTGGTGCTTCGCAAGCTTGATGCGATCAACAAAAGAGGATGATGGATTTCTACGCCACGTAGCAAGCATCGACCTGCGGCTACGCCTACTTGCATTCATCTTGCTGTCTATCTTGCCTCCCGTAGTGTTTCTTGTCCGTGGACACTAGATCTCGGAGCATCCGACATGCTCGCTGGGTCAGCACGTTCGACATGCATCGCTGATGCACGCAATGACTTCCATCAATATGAGCGACGTGCCGCATCAGGTCTTCATGGAGCTAACGGATGTCATTGCTAATTAGATCCGCAAGCGTCCGCTCAAAAAATACACCGCTAGCCAAGATAAACTGGAGGATGCGCGCGAGGCGAATGAAAAGAGCATCACTTACGCTGATGAGTACCAGGAGAAGCACGATAACGAGTACTCGTAAGACCCATATAGTTAGACGCGACCAAGCAGACGGCGTCAGATCGCCTGACTCAGTTTGGCCAGAAGCAGTTAGTCGACACGATCTTCCTGCGAACGCATAATCTCACCAGACGACGTGGGCGATACGCAACCAGTCGAGCGTCCCGGTTGCTGCGTCGACGGTATAACTACGAAGAACAGGAGGAAAATTTGGCTGATTCAGAGCACCTTAAAGATTTGAAGTCTGTATGGGGCAACTCATGCCAGTCTATGTGGGCCGAATTACTGGCCTTGTCCATTGCAGAGTCACACGTCATATCAAATTATGCTCAAATTCCTTCTGAACGCCTTTTAACCGACATGTTTTATGTACCAAAATTGGATGGTCGGCTGAGAGATCTGCGGCGTGACACGTTTCTCGAACGTGTAACCGTATACAAGCAATCGGTGATAACAAATAGGCTGGTCGTTCTCTCTGCCAGCTTCGAAATATATTTGTCAAATTTTATTGATGCCTTCGCCAAGAAGAAACCGAAGTTCTGGGATCCAATTGCATCGGAGTACACTGCTGATGGCAATAAATTCATCGGCACTGTTCGCCAGACCCGCGGACTCGACCAGAAAATATTGAAATTCGGAGAGCTTGCCCCTTCGAAAATAAAGTCAATAGGGCCGCATCTACCCTTTTTAGTAGACGTTTATATGCTTCGCAACGTCCTTGCTCATCGAGCGGGTCTCGTGGATGCCGGTGCCGCCGGAGTTTTCAAACACGTCAAAATTGCAGCTGGTGAGCGTGTAACAATAACCACTGAGCAATTACTGGAGTTGGCGGCTCCGGTGATCAAGATCGCTGAAGCATTAGACAAGAAACTTTAGGCGATTGGAGCTTCGATGGTCGTGCGAAACGTCTAATGTGTTGCGCCGACCGGTTGAATCCGCCGTCGAACTGCGCCGGTCGCACTTCGCAGGGCGGTTGCCGGCCGACTTCGGGCCAGTTGCGGACGCTCGACATATGTGGCTAGATTGCTGACAATCCTGTTGCCTAGAATCTACCTGATTTTCCTTTATATCTAACAGGATGCGAGATGGACAAGAGTCATGCCGATCATATCATTGAACACTTCGAAAAAAATGCCGCTTGGGCGAGGGAACGCAACCACTTCTTCGAGTCACTTTGCGCGGCCGAATTTCATTGGTTCTTTGTTCAGGGTATAGACGCGATTCGGAACGAATTCTACGTTCCAGGAGCTTCCTCACTACTAAACGGGATCGAGGCGAGTCTGCGCGTCACCATTGCGCAAGTAACTGGAGCTGAACCTGGTAAACCCTTGGACGAATTGTCCCCCTACCGCGTTCTCAGCAATAACCTCATTGTTAATGCTTCAGACGTAGGAATGCCGGTAAGCGCACTAGCCTTTCCCGGGGAAAGTGATTTTCTACAAAAACTCACAACTTCAAAACCCAATCGCGTAGATGTGGAGATCGTACGCCAAAGAAACAATATCTGTCATGGCAATATTTTCGAATTCATCAATCGGGATCTCGGGCCGGAGAATTCGTTTTTCACGCCAGAATGTCTCCGCTCACTTGCATACACCCTTCTCGAAGTGAGTCGAGTTTGGGCGGGAGAGCTCGGGAAGTTCCGAAGATCAAAGGGCCTCCTTCACTATGACTAATACCTTGAATACTGGTCCGTTCGCCGTCACGATTGCAGTCCGACGTTGGTCTGGAGGCCAGCGCAGCCGGAGCCCTCACTGGTAGCGTGTCGCGTGCGGCGGGATTCGTAGAGGCGTAATTGGCGGTTCTATTATTGTTTGGGCACTCGTTCAGACAAGTACTTTGAACCAGAATCTTTGGGACCTCACAACTAGACGCGAAATCATTTTGCGCTGAGGGAAAACATGTTGAATTTCCGTACCACGAAAGCTGGCGTCGATTTCGACTACCAGCCAGAGTTTGGCACTCAACATCAGTGGGTCTGGGAAGAAATGAAGAATGGGAAATCCACGGAGGTATCTCGCGTATTCTCCTTTCGAAAAGCGGACCTCAAGAATCCTCCCACCAAGAGCACGGACTTTACTGAATACGTCTACACATTTCGCTTTGGCACGTTTGAAGACGAGTACTTGCGAATCCCCGGCCGTGTCTTTTCTATCGAGCGAGATGTCCTCGTAAGCCGTGAGCTCCGACTCAAACGTTCGGTCTTTGTCGCGGAACGAAATGTTTCAATTATGAAGCGACTCTCCGGCCTTCTCGATAACGATGAGCCTATCGTTATCGGGGGCGATCGCGCCGGGAACATTCCACTGCCCATCTATCAAGAGTTGCTCAGGAAATTCCCGACTACACACGAGCTTAATCGCTACGCTTCTGCACGCGTTCACACCATTCTCTCGCAGTATGTGGATGGCATGAAGGATGCACGGGGGCTTTACGAGTCGTACCTCGATAAGAAACCAGCACTGAATGGAACCTTTTCTGCTGAAGATCCGCCGGAACTCACAGCACTGAAGGAACAGGAGGTTCTAAAATATCGCCTTATCTACGACGAAATTCAACAGATTCTGCTGACCGGCAAGAACCTGTCCGAGAAAGAATGGCAACGACAGATGGTTTCATTTCTTCCACTACTGTTTCCAAAGTACATCAGGGTTCTTCAGAACATCACAATTAACGACTACTACAGCAAGTCTGGCAAAACGTCCAAGCGATATATCGACGTTGGCCTAGTGGACGCGAGCGGGAACCTCGATGTCATTGAACTCAAAAAACCATTCGAAGACAAAATTCTTCGCCAAGGACTGTACCGAGGCAACAACATTCCGACTGCTGAGTTAGCAGGTAGCGTCATGCAGGCAGAAAAGTATCTCTTCCACTTGTCGAAATGGGGTGTCGATGGAGAGCGCGCTCTTACGAAGGCCTACGCCTCCGAACTTCCTCCTGGATTGGAAATCCGGATATCCAATCCGAAGGCAATCATTATCGTCGGCCGCAGCCAGATTGGCGGTAAGAAGATGACTGATAGCCAGCAACTCGATTTTGAAATCATCAAGCGCAAGTACGCGAACATGATGGACATCATCACTTACGATGACTTGCTAGGCCGCCTCCAAAACACCATCTACGCGCTCGAACACTGACATGCCATCCAGCCAGTGACGTAGGGCTGCCTGTGCAGAAGGAGGCGCCTCTCTGCGGACTACCTCCAGGTTGACGTGTAGAGGCAGCCTCTGGCCAGACGCGGCTGTCCACCGTGTGCACGCTCTCGAGGCCAAGCACGAAATCCAACCGAATCGCCACTCACTCAACTTCACCCGGCGAACGTCCGCTACGGAGCCTATTTAGTGACCGCCGCAGGTCGATCACGGCCCTTGATGAGGTGACGTCCAAGCAATCTTAGACCTGATCTGACGCTGACTTAGAGATCAGGTCTAGATTTACACACGTAAGATATTCCGGCCTTAGCCAAGCAGTCGAAAACAGCTCGTGAACGCTATGTAGCTTGCGGGACAAGGCGACACTTCCGCCTCGCAGATCGAAATGTCGGTTGCGTCACTTCAAGAAGCGCTTGATCTGCTCGTCGTTAACAGCCGGAGGCGGTGGGAGTGAGAACTCTTTTCAACTCACGACAGAGGAACTACAAAGCTCGACGATCTATCGACGTGTCTTGTACACGCGCTTAAACACGACGCGCTCGCCGAACATCTTCTGTATGAGCAAGCTAAGCCCAACGAATACAACTGCACCTGTAACCCAGCCGCCTACTGACATGGACTCGGGCAGATGCCGATGCGCTTGATAGCCCGCGAATGCGGCAGCAAGCAGTGCCGCGCCGAAAAGCCCTCTTGCCGGTCCATACTCAACTTCAGCCTGACACCCCGTGCAAACCGTCGCGCCGCGCGGAACCCCCGTGCGGCAGTGAGTACAAGTCATATTGCTCATTATTTTCACGATCTAGGCTATAGAACCACTCGACTGCCAGACGCAGCGAGCCCCTTTAAACGCATAACGACATAAAGGTAAGATTCTTTAGACGAATTCGCAACGCCTCAACATACGAATTCTGGATCGCGCAATTTTCACGACTAGCAGGCCGATTTTCGAAACAATGCGCCGCCAAACTGCCTGAGCTCAGGCAGTGGGTTCAAGGGCTGGCTGCTCTAAGGCAATCATTTCCACGACGGACTGGAGTTCGCATAGCAAGTCCGCCTGTTGGACTTGTAGGTACTGGCGCACGGACTCGTTCTCAAGCAGCCTCGCAAGATAGCCCTTTGCGAGCACGAGGTTGAGCACGTCCTGCCCATAAGTCTGTTCGACCACCTTGTACTGTCCCTGCAGGTTGCTCATCTCCCGTTCCATCTTCGCCATTTGCTCGGGGCTCACGCCGGCAAGCTTCCTCGGTTTCTTCCCCTCGATCAGCCGAGAAGCCGGTGTCGCAACGAGCAACGCTTCAGCGTACGAGACAGACAGGTTGTTTGCTGCCACCATGAGCTCGACACATTCGACTTGCCGCGTCGGCTTCATCTTACGCAGAGCTCGCGCGAGCTCCGGCGAAAACTGCCGGTCCTTCAGGAGCTCGGTCGCTTCAGCGCAAATCCCGTCCAGCAATGCCATCCTCTTGATGATCTGCGACACATCTACCGACAAGGCCTTTGCGAGTCGCTCCGGAGATACGCCTCGTTCAACGGCTCGACGAATCATGAAGTGCTCCTGGATGGTCGATAGTCGATTGACGCGGTTGTTGTACGTGTAGCTCTCATCGTCCGTCGCAACTAGGCATGACACGGTGTTGAACTGGAGTTCCTGCAATGCGATCAAGCGGAGATGTCCATCAAGCAGAACATGGTTGCCCGATGCCTGGTCGACCGGCGTCACCGAAAGCGGTTCGATCAAGCCCACCTCTTCGATGGAGCTTATGATCTGTTTGAACTTTCGCGAGTTCATCATGCCGGCCGGCGTGCGTCGTGATGGCAGGATGCTCGTGATCGGAACGGAGAGTGGTTCCGGAATAAACCCAAGTGCTACGCCGGTCATGCTGGACTCCCGCTCGGCCATACACGTTCCGCCAGATACTTCGGCAAAGTCGCCAGTTCCTCAGCGCGCAGCAGATTGACGAAGTTCTCATCGGCAAATAGCTGCCTGAGGGCACCGACGATGAACAGCAACCGCTGCTGCGTAAACTCTGCCTTGCGCACCATCGTTTTCTGTCGCTCAACCTCATGCTGATACGTTCGGACGAGGCTCGATGTGGTCACGTCCATCACCTTGCGCGTCATGTTTCGATTCGCCGTGCGGCCGAGCGCTTTCCTCCGCTCGATGACGCGCCGAGCGTCCATCAGCTGGCGCCCGCGCAATCTTCCCGATTCATATGCCTCCTGCAGCGCCGCCTGGATCGCCTCATCGTCGTCGCCGGCACCGACAATCGAAAGCGCCGCGTTCAGCGGAATTCGGCCTTTCTCCACCGCGATCACAAGTCGCTCCTCGCCCTGATGCAGCAACGTCAGGATGCCCTGCACGTAGTGCTGTGTGAGGCCCGTCTTCTCGGCGATCGCCTTCGGCGCGTATCCGCGTTCCTGCAGTTCGCGTATGCCGGCGAGCAGTTCGAGCGGTCGGCACTGCCGTCTCGCGATGTTCTCCGTCAGACTCATGATGAACGCGTCTTCGTCGCTCACGCTCACTACCAGCGCCGGTATCGTCGTTTCGCCGAGCGATCGGAACGCCTTCAGTCGTCCCTCCCCACACACGAGGAGATACTTCTCGATGCCACTTGCCGTTGCCCGTGGCGTGACCAGGATCGGTTTCTTCAGGCCGATTGTCTTGATGTTGGTTACGATTTCCTCGAAGACGCGACCATTGCGCTCGCGAGGATTGATCACTTCGATCTGGCTGATGGGGATCATCCGAACCTCACCGGGCTGTTCACGCTGAGTCATGCTCGTCTCCTCAGACGAGCACGCTGTGCCATACCGTATAAGTACTCCAGCGTGTCAAAGCGATAGCTCTCGAACTCGATCGGATTCCAGTCCGCGAGACTGATACGAGGCTGCCAAAAATCGATGTGCGGCAGCAGGTAGTAGTCAAGCGCCGTCGAGTTGCTCTGGTCCAACCTGACTGCGACAGTGATATCCGGCAGCAGGCTCGTGTCGAACCGGACCTTCCAGCGGTTACGGCCGCTGTTGCGCACCTGACACCGTGACAGCACGATGCAGGCAGTGAACTCCCGATTCACGGTCAGCAGGTCGGTCGCCGGATCACGCGACACGGATCCGCCGAGATCCGCGATCTTCTTTTCGGTCTCGGCAACGATCTCTGGGTGCAGTTGCCGAATGAAGCGATTCGTCTCGATATAACGATAGTCACGGCCTGGCGTGAAGCCAACCGTCTGGTACGCACGAATCAGGCTACCGAAGCGATACACATAGACTGAGGTGGATGGCATGCCCTCCGTTTCGTCGATCACGACGCCCGATAGAAAGCCTCGGCTTCGGTACAGGTTTCGCAGACGCTCGATAAGCTCCTCACTCGAATAGCGCCGAGCGCGCGCCCGCATGATGCCCTGCGCGGTATAGAACGTTTCGCTCGGCACGATGGGTTCGAACGCACCCTCCTTGCGTATCCACATCTCCGACGGATTCGTGACACGAGATTTCTTCAGCTTGAACGACACACGGTTGTAGACGTTGTTGCCGATGTACTTTTCGTTGGTCAGCACCTCGCGAATGGTTGCCCGAGTCCAGGGTCGCCCAAGGTCGGTCTGAACATTCATGCCGTTCAGGCGAGCGGCGATCTCGTGCTCATTGAGTGACTCATTGATAAACCAGCTGTAGATGAGATTGACGATTCGAACCTCGCTTTCCGGGCCGGGCATCAGAATAACGCGGTCCGTCTGCAGGCACTTGTGCTGACCGCGTTGCAATTCCCCTTTCATGAGGCCATGCTCGTCGACTAGGATTCGACGCAACGCATAGCCTGCCGGGCCGCCTTGCCGGAAACCGAGTTCGATCAACCGGCACTGGCCAGCGAAGACCTTCGCTGACAACTCGCGGCTGTACTCCCCGGCCATCGCGCGCTTCACACCTTTGACGATCGTCGAAACTGGCGAGCCGTCGTTCTCGAACTGTTCCGCGCAATAGGCGACCTGGATGCCGGCGCGCCGGCAGATGTACTCGTAATAGGCACTTTCGTCTGCATCCTGGAATCGTCCCCAGCGGCTTACGTCGTAGACGAGGATCACTTGGAAATCGGCCATGCCGGTTTCCACGTCCCGGATCAGCTGCTGTAGTGCTTGGCGCCCATCGATACGCAAACCGCTTTTACCCTCGTCGGCGTAGGTCCGCACGATCTCGAGATCGCGACGAGCAGCGTAGTCGCGAATGCGATCGCGCTGATTCTCCGTCGAGTATTGCTGGTGCTCCGTCGACATCCGAACGTATTCAGCAGCCCGCATTCTGCAGGCCTGCTCGTCAACGGATTCGCATGTGCAATCGAGGTCCACGATCCAGCTCCCACTGGCAACCGCCCCTCGCTGCGCCATCCCCGACATCAACTGGGGATTTGTATCGGCGAACGCGTCGCGCCTTGCAATGACGTCGAATGCGAGCGAGTACACAGCCAAGGTAGCAGGCCATAGACCCTTGTCGAACACGTCATCTCTTTGCAATCACGCCGGAACTGGCCTCGGCTCAGACAGCACGGCGATGTGCACCGTCCACGCGTTCATCTTTGCAACGCCGGCCTCAACCGCGTTGCGCAGGATGTAGAATCCAGATGCCAGTGGGCGACATGCCGGCCACACGTCCATGTTTGCAACAGCACTAGCAGTGCGCCGCACATTTCGTCGTCGCTGCATCGCGCAATTGCGATCGCGATAGGCCGGGTGCGTCTCGCGGTAGTGCCGCCAGTAGTCAGGATGTCGGGCTCGCCAGTTGGCCTGAGCCCGGATCTGATTCTCTCGATAGTCGGGATCGACTCGAAGGCGCTCGTGCTGCCATGCGCGCCGGCGAGCACGCTGGCACGCCTTGGCTGAGCAGAAGCGTTGATGCGGGATATGTATGAGCGGAGTGAAGGGTGTGCCGCAGGCAGCACAGATCCGATCCGATTTCATGGCCGTGCTCCACAGAGGAATCGAAGTGGGGCCAGCCGTGTTTGGGGCCAGGGTCAGTTGGAACCGGCTCACGGGACGCGGTGTCCCACCCTCGCAGATTGTCCGCCGTTCGCGATGCTTGTGCGATTCATGCCTGTCAGGTCGACGCTCAGCCCGCGCGCGCAGAGCCTTGTCCTGCGGGCCTCTGCGGCCCACCCGCAAAAATTTTCATGTTTTGTGGCACGGCTGCCGAGTTTTTTCACTATTCGCGTCAAAAAGCTCGAAGCGCCGTGACAGAGTTAGTGAAAAACTCCCATAAATTCAATGTGGGGACTTTTCAACTTCTGTGACACTCGACAGGGAACCATCCACTGAGACATGTATTACTGACTGAGTCCCGATAGCTCGGACTTCTGGTGCTTAGCCTAACGCTACTCTGCACATAACTGCGGCCGCCTCATTGAGGCGGCCGTCGTTTTTTTAACTGCAACATCACTCGTTGGCGTTTCATCCGGATAGCTCGTCACGATACGCAAGCGCTTCCGCGAGCGTGCAGCACAACGCAAATGCTTTGCTCGCTGCAAGCACCGTGTCGGCAAAGCGCTTCTTGCCGTCGTCCTGACCGAGCACATGGTTCGCCACAGCGGGTAGCGTGCGAAATGCCTTCAATCGCCCCTCGCCACATACAAGCAGGTATTTTTCTATGCCCGCAGCCGTCACTCGCGGAGTGACCAGGATAGGTTTCTTCAGCCCGATGGTCTTGATATTGTCGACGATTTCGTTGAAGACCCGACCATTGCGCTCTCTCGGATTAATGACTTCAATCTGAGAGACCGGAATCATACGAATTTCTCCGGGCTGCTGTCGCGAGTTCACGCTACTCTCCTGAGACGAGCGCGCTCGGCCATTCCATACAAGTAGTCCATCGGTTGGAACCAGCTGGCAGCAGTAAGCTACAGAGATCACCATCAAGCGCAGCGTGCCCACCATGGGCGAATCTGGCCTCCATGGCCCGTGACCGACGATAACGCTGATCGCCCCCCCATGCTGAGCAGTAAACTTTGGCGCCTAGAAATGCATGAAGACGAAGTCCACGCACTCGAGGATAACTCCGCCGCCAAAACTGATGAACTTCTGTCGCTAGCCAGCTGAATCAGACGCTATTGCAGCGCCCAACATCGGAGAATATTCAACTAAGGGCAGCGCACATTTCCGCCGCCGAAATGCAAAA
>NZ_LDVA01000080.1:0-3328 GCF_050768715.1 Burkholderia sp. ZZQ-2
CTCGTCGTCGTCACGGATCCGAAGACCCCGCGCCAGCCGCTGCCCGCCAGCGACGGCGCGGATTACCTGAAGACGATCCCCGGCTTCACGTCGATCCGCAGCGGCGGCACCAACGGCGACCTCGTGCTGCGCGGGATGTTCGGCTCGCGGCTGAACATCCTGGCGAACGGGATGTCGACGCTCGGCGCATGCCCGGGCCGGATGGATGCGCCGACGTCGTATATCGCACCGGAAAGCTATGACAAGGTCACCGTCCTGAAGGGGCCGCAGACCGTGCTGTACGGCCCCGGCGCATCGGCCGGCACCGTGCTGTTCGAGCGCGTGACCCCGCGATTCGACAAGCCCGGCATGCGCTTCGAGGGCAGCCTGGTCGGCGGGTCGTTCGGCCGCAACGACCAGAACATCGACGTGACGGCCGGCACGCCGGACGTCTATGGCCGCGTGACCGCGAACCACGCGCATTCGCAGGACTACAAGGACGGCAACGGCAACACCGTGCCGTCGCAGTGGGACAAATGGAACGCCGATGCGGCGCTCGGCTGGACACCGGACGACCACACGCGCGTCGAGCTGACCGCTGGCACCGGCGACGGCTATGCGCGCTACGCGGGGCGCGGAATGGACGGCGCGCATTTCCGCCGCGAGACGTTCGGCCTGTCGTTCGACAAGAAGCATATCGGCGACGTGCTCGACCGGATCGAGGCGCGCGTGTACTACAACGAAGCCGATCACGTGATGGACAACTACACGTTGCGGCAACCCGACCCGACCAGCAGCATGCCGATGCGGATGGCGTCGGAAGTGCGGCGTCGCACGGTCGGCGCGCGCGCAGCCGCGACGTTCCGTTTCGCCGGCGACTTCAAGCTCGTGACGGGCGTGGATGCGCAATCGAACCGGCTCGACTCGCGCTCGGCGATGGGGCGGCAGAACTACGGCGACCAGCCGTGGGATGCGCAGGCGACGATGTGGAACGCGGGCGTGTTCGGCGAACTGACGTGGTACGCGAGCGAAGTGTCGCGCGTGATCGGCGGCGTGCGCGTCGACTATGCGAGCGCACGCGACAAGCGCGCGACGACGAGCGGCATGATGAAGAGCAAGCCGAATCCGACCTTCGACGACGATCGCACGCGCGTGCTGCCGAGCGGCTTCATCCGCTACGAACGCGATCTCGCGTCGCTGCCCGTCACGTGGTACGCGGGGATCGGCCATACGGAGCGTTATCCCGATTACTGGGAGCTGTTCTCCGCGAAGCGCGGGCCGGCCGGTTCGGTCAACGCGTTTTCGGCGGTGCAGCCGGAGAAGACCACGCAGCTCGACATCGGCGCGCAATACAAGAGCGACCGGCTCGATGCATGGGTGTCGGCCTACGCGGGCTACGTGCAGGACTTCATCCTGTTCAACTACTCGGCCGGCATGATGGGCCCGACCACGCAGGCGACCAACGTCAATGCGCAGATCATGGGCGGCGAGGCGGGCGTGTCGTGGCGGCCGGTTGCGCCGCTGCGCGTCGAGACGTCGCTCGCGTATGCGTGGGGGCGCAACGTGGCAAGCGGCGATCCGCTGCCGCAGATGCCGCCGCTCGAGGCACGCATCGGGCTCGAATACACGCGTGGTGCGTGGTCGGCAGGGGGCCTGTGGCGCATCGTTGCGCCGCAGCATCGATATGCACTGAACGAGGGCAACGTGGTCGGCAAGGACTTCGGCCCGAGCGCCGGATTCGGCGTGCTCTCGCTGCATACGCAGTACAACGTGAGCAAGACCGTGCAGGTATCGGTGGGCGTCGACAACGTGCTGAACAAGGCCTATACCGAACACCTGAACCTCGCCGGCAACGCGGGCTTCGGCTATCCGGCGAACTCGCCGGTGATGGAGCCGGGCCGGACCGCCTGGGTGCGCGTGAGCGCGAAGCTGTAACGCGTCGCGCATGTGCGTTGCAGCATGCGCACGCATGAACGCGGCCCCGCCTGAACGGGCGGGGCGCGTCAACCGATTAGAGAACCGTGTCTAGTCAGGGCGCAAACGTTCGCGAGTCGTGATTCACTCCCGCATTCGACGCACACGGTGCGCGCGACGTTCGCGATGCAGGGTGTGTGTCGATCCGGCTTCATTCGCACCGGCAGCACAATAATCAGGAGAACATGCATGGCCAGGACGATGCGTTCCAGGGTGGTGGCAGGGGCAGTGGCATGCGCGATGAGCATCGCGCCGTTCGCGGGGGCGACCGCGGTGATGACGCTCGCGACGACGCACGCGGCAATGGCGGCGACCGCGCCCGCCGCTGGCTACGCGGCGACGCGTTACCCGATCATCCTCGTGCACGGGCTCTCGGGTACCGACAAGTACGCCGGCGTGCTCGAGTATTGGTACGGCATCCAGGAGGACCTGCAACAGAACGGTGCGACCGTCTACGTCGCGAACCTGTCGGGTTTCCAGAGCGACGACGGCCCGAACGGGCGCGGTGAACAGTTGCTCGCTTACGTGAAGACGGTGCTCGCGGCGACGGGTGCGACCAAGGTGAATCTCGTCGGTCACAGCCAGGGCGGCCTCTCGTCGCGCTATGTTGCTGCCGTCGCGCCCGATCTCGTTGCGTCGGTGACGACGATCGGCACGCCGCATCGCGGCTCCGAATTCGCCGACTTCGTGCAGAACGTGCTCGCGTACGATCCGACCGGGCTTTCGTCATCGGTGATCGCCGCGTTCGTCAATGTGTTCGGGATCCTGACGAGCAGCAGCCACAACACCAACCAGGACGCGCTCGCCGCACTGCAGACGCTGACCACCGCACGGGCCGCCACCTACAACCAGAACTATCCGAGCGCGGGCCTGGGTGCGCCGGGCAGTTGCCAGACCGGTGCGCCGACCGAAACCGTCGGCGGCAACACGCACCTGCTGTATTCGTGGGCCGGCACGGCGATCCAGCCGACGCTCTCCGTGTTCGGCGTCACGGGCGCGACGGACACGAGCACCCTTCCGCTCGTCGATCCGGCGAACGTGCTTGACCTGTCGACGCTTGCGCTGTTCGGCACCGGCACGGTGATGATCAACCGCGGCTCCGGGCAGAACGACGGGCTCGTGTCGAAGTGCAGTGCGCTGTACGGCAAGGTGCTGAGCACGAACTACAAGTGGAACCACCTCGACGAGATCAACCAGCTGCTCGGCGTGCGCGGCGCGTATGCGGAAGATCCGGTCGCGGTGATCCGCACGCATGCGAACCGGCTGAAGCTGGCGGGCGTGTAATCGATGACGGCACGAGGAGGACGCGCGCCGCTGGCGCGCCGCGCCGTGGTCTATGGTGCCGTGGGGCTGGCGGTGATTGCCGGCGTGGCGA
>NZ_LDVA01000081.1:0-739 GCF_050768715.1 Burkholderia sp. ZZQ-2
CGCGGCGCGTGCCGCGCCACCGCTTGCCGATCCCGACTGCATGGACGATCCGACCGACATCCTCATTCCGCTGCTTCCGCCCTTCCTCGCGCTGCTCGGGCAGGCCGCCGACGCGCAGGCGCGCGGCGAGGCCGCCGCGCACGATCTGTGGCTGGCCGCCGCCGCGCACCTGCATGCGGTCGACGCCGATGCGCTCGCGCAGCTCACCGGCGCGCTCCTCACGCGGCAGCGCACGGCCGATGCGGTCGCGCTCGCCGAATGCGCGGCGCGCGTGCAGCCGGGCGCGACCGCGTACTTCAATCTCGGCTACGCGCTGCAGATGGCGGGTCGTCACGCGGACGCCGTGGCGCCGTATCGCGCGGCGCTGGCGCTCGACGCCGGGCGGCCGTCGCTGCGCAACAACCTCGCGATCGCGCTGCGGCTGTCGGGCAGCGACCGCGCGGAGGAGATCGCGTTGCTCGACGCGGCCGTGCGCGCCGATCCGCGCGACGCGCAGGCATGGATCAACCTCGTCGTCGCGCGGATCGCGACGCACGACCTGGACGGCGCGCTCGCATGCGCCGCGCGGCTCGTGGAGCTCGCGCCCGACAACGCGCTCGCGATGAACAACGTCGCGATGGCGATGAAGGAGGCGCAGCGCTGGGACGATGCCGAGCGCTTCGCGGCGCGCGCGTGCGAGCTGGCGCCCGACGACGCGTCCTACCGTTTCAACCTGGCGATCATCCAGCTCGTGCGCGGC
>NZ_LDVA01000082.1:0-883 GCF_050768715.1 Burkholderia sp. ZZQ-2
CCCCGGCGGCGCGACGCACGCGCGTGCACTGCTCGGCGATGCGCGCGAACGCCTGCGCGACGCACTCGACGGCATCGCGCTCGGCGATCCGCGCGACGATGCGGCGTTGCTGATCGCCGGCGAGCGGCTGATCGAACAGATCGACGACTACCGCGCGGCGCTCGACGGGCTCGTCGAACTGCAGCGCCCGCGCCCCGGCTACCGGCCCGCGCGGGTGCGCTTTCACCGCGACACGGGCGCGGCCCTGCGCAACGGCGTGCGCGCCGCGTGCGCGATCGTGATCTCGGGCGCATTCTGGCTCGCGACCGGCTGGAACCAGGGCGACATGATGCTGCTCGTCGTCGCGCCGTACTGCGCGCTGCTCGCGACCGCCGGCAACCCGGCCGCCGGCGCGCAGGCGTTCATCAAGGGCACGGTGCTCGCCGTGCCGGCCGCGTTCGTGTGCGCGTTCGGCATCCTGCCGCGCATCGAAGGCTTTCCGCTGCTCGTCGTCGCGCTCGCGCTGTTCTGGATGCCCGGCATCTACGCGACGAGCGTGCCGAAGACCGCGCTCGCGGGGCTCGCCTATCTCGTCGCGTTCAACACGCTGACCGGCGCGACCAATCCGTTCCGCCCCGACGTTGCGCTGTTCCTGAACCAGTCGGTCGCGTGGGTGCTCGCCACGTTCCTCACGCTGCTCACGTTCCGGTTGATCCTGCCGGGCAACCTGGCCACCGACGCCACGCGGCTGCGCCGCACGATCCGCGACGACACGCTCGCGCTCGTAGCCGGCCGGCGCGTCACGGCGGCGGGCTGGCAGCAGCGTCAGCAGCACCGCATCGCGCAGCTCGGCGCGCTGCTCGCCGGCCAGCCGGCCGCGATGACGCAGGCGAGCATCGAGGCG
>NZ_LDVA01000083.1:0-304 GCF_050768715.1 Burkholderia sp. ZZQ-2
CATGGCCGGCCTCGCGAACCGACACGGCCGCATGGTGGCCGATCTCATCGCGGGGCGGACCGAGACGGTGCGACCCGCACTCGGCACCGGGATCGTCCGCGTGTTCGGGATCGCCGCGGCGAAGGTGGGGTGGAGTGAACGGCAGCTCCGGGCGGCCGGGCGCGAGTTCTACGTCGTGCACGTGCACCCCGGATCCCATGCGGGGTACTACCCCGGTGCCGAGACGCTGTCGATGAAGCTGCTCGCCGACCCTGGATCCGACGCCATCCTCGGGGCGCAGATCGTCGGGCGAGACGGTGTGGAC
>NZ_LDVA01000084.1:0-3449 GCF_050768715.1 Burkholderia sp. ZZQ-2
CCAGCCGCACGGCCCGAAGCCGCGGTGGCCGGCGCATGAGCACCGCGTCGCCGCTTCACGACGGGCCCGTCGCGGCGTCCGCGTTCGATGCGCCGGCCCCGGCGTCGGAACCGGCCGCGCAACCGGTGCGCGGTATCCGGCTCGCGCTGCTGACGTTCGCGCTGTCGCTCGCGACCTTCATCGAGGTGCTCGACTCGACCGTGACGAACGTCGCGGTGCCGGCGATCTCCGGCAGTCTCGGCGTATCGAACAGCCAGGGCACGTGGGTGATCAGTTCGTATTCGGTCGCGGCCGCGATCGCGGTGCCGCTGACGGGCTGGCTCGCGCGCCGCGTCGGCGAACTGCGGCTGTTCGTCGGCGCGGTGCTGCTGTTCACGTTGACGTCGCTGCTGTGCGGGCTCGCGCGCGACCTGCACGTGCTCGTGATCTGCCGCGCGCTGCAGGGGCTGTGCTCGGGGCCGATGGTGCCGCTGTCGCAGACGATCCTGCTGCGCACGTTCCCGCCGGACAAGCGCACGATCGCGCTCGCGCTGTGGGCGATGACGGTGCTGCTCGCGCCGATCTTCGGGCCGGTGGTCGGCGGCTGGATCGTCGACAATTTCTCGTGGCCGTGGATCTTCCTGATCAACCTGCCGATCGGGCTGTTCTCGTTCGCGGTCTGCACCGCGATGCTGCGCCCCGACGCGCAACGCGGCACGGCCGGCCCGATCGACGTGCCGGGCATCGTGCTGCTCGTGATCGGCGTCGGCTCGCTGCAGGCGATGCTCGATCTCGGCCATGATCGCGGCTGGTTCGGGTCGCCGCTGATCGTCACGCTGGCGGTGGTCGCGGGGCTCGCGATCGTGTCGCTGCTGATCTGGGAGGCGGGCGAGGCGCATCCCGTCGTCGACCTGAGCCTGTTCCGCGATCGCACGTTCTCGTTCTGCGTGCTGATCATCTCGCTCGGGATGATGAGCTTCTCGGTGGTCGGCGTCGTGTTTCCGCTGTGGATGCAGGCCGTGATGGGCTACAACGCGTTTCATGCGGGGCTCGCGACAGCGTCGCTCGGCGTGCTCGCGCTGGTGTTCTCGATTCTCGTCGGGATCCACGCGCACCGCTTCGACGCGCGCGTGCTCGCGACCTTCGGCTTCCTCGTGTTCGCGGCCGTGCTCGCGTGGGATGCGCATTTCACGCTGAAGATGACGTTCGCGCAGATCGCCGCGCCGGGGCTGATCCAGGGGATCGGGCTGCCGTGCTTCTTCATTCCGCTGACGGCCGCGACGCTGTCGCGCATTCCGGACGACCGGCTCGCCGCCGCGTCGAGCCTGTCGAACTTCCTGCGCACGCTGTCGGCCGCGTTCGGCACCGCGATGAGCGTGACGCTGTGGGACAACCGCGCGACCTATCACTACGACGTCGTGTCGCAATCCGTCACGCACGCATCGGCGAACACGCAGCGCTTCGTGCACACGCTGAACGCGATGGGCGTGGACGGCGTGCGCGAGCTGACGACGCTGCACCAGGTCGTGATGCAGCAGGCCTACATGATGGCGACCAACGACATGTTCTGGATGGCGAGCATGACGTGTCTCGCACTCGCGGCGATGATGTGGCTGACGCGGCCGAAGCGTGGCGCGGCCGCGTCGTTCGGGCATTGAGGAGAGGAACATGACGACACTCGGCGCACTCGTGATCCTGTATCACCCGAGCGACGCGCAGCTCGACGCGCTCGGCACCTGGCGGCACGCGTGCGATGCGCTGCTCGTCGTCGACAACACGCCGCAGCCCGATGCGCGGGCCCGCGAGCTGTGCGCGCGCGAGGGCATCGCGCTGCTGCATCACGGCAATCGCGGCGGCATTGCCGGCGCGTACAACGCGGGCCTCGCGGCGCTGTTTCGCGACCGCGTCGATGCCGTCGCGCTGTTCGATCAGGATTCGTCCGTGCCCGCCGCGTATTTCCCCGCGATGCGCGATGTCTGCGCAGGGCTCGCGGGGCGCGCGTTCCTGGCCGGCCCGCGCATTTTCGACGAGAACGCGCGCAGTTTCCTGCCCGAACTCTCGACCAACGGGATCGGGCTGCGCCGCTTGCGCATCGAGCCGGGCGCGCCGCTGCAGCGTTGCGCGTTCCTGATCTCGTCGGGCTGCGTCGTGTCGCGCGATGCGTTCGACGTGCTCGGCCGCTTCGACGAGACGCTGTTCATCGATCACGTCGACACCGAGTACAGCTTCCGCGCACTGGCGCGCAACGTGCCGCTTTATGTCGTGCCGTCGCTGGTGCTGCCGCACCGGATCGGCGCGAAGCAGCGTCACGCGATCGGCCCGTTCGAAATGACGTCGATGAATCACTCGTGGCAACGGCGCTACTACAGCGCACGCAATGCGGTGCAGCTCGGGATGCAGTACGGGCTGCGCTTTCCGGTGGCGATCGTGCCGAACCTGCTGACCGTGTGGCAGGTCGTGCAGATCGCGCTCGTCGAACGCGACAAGCGCGCGAAGCTCGCCGGCATCCTGTTCGGCATCGCGGACGGCCTGTTCGGCCGGCTCGGCCCGCTCGAGCGCACGCGGCCGCGGCTGGCCGAGCGGGCGCGGCGCGTCGAGCGGCGCATTCAGCAGGGATGAGGAGCGAGATGCGGCGTGTGAAACAAGCAGCGGGTTGGGCGCATCGCATGAAGGGCGGCGCGGTGATCGGTGCCGCGGCGGTGTCGTTGGCACTGGGCGGATGCGTGCCGACGGGCTTCCTGCCGTCGCTGTCGTTGCACGCGCCGGCCGACGATGCGCTCGCGCAGACGGCCGGCCCCGGCGTGAACGGCGCGTGGCCCGCGCCCGACTGGGTGAAGCAGTTGCAGGATCCGCAGCTCGACGCGCTGGTCGCGGAGGCATCGCAGAACAACCCCGACCTGCAGGTTGCGCAGGCGCGGCTGCGGATCGCGCAGGCGCAGCTTCAGCAGTTCGATTCGTTGACGGGGCTGACGGGCACGGCCGGCGCAACGGTCAGCCGCGCGCGGATGCCGAAGCCGGGCGACGACGTCGCCAACGTGTCGGTCGGCGGCTATCGCGTGCCGGTCGAGATCTTCGGCGATCCGAACGTATCGCCGTCGTCGGTGTTCGTCGGGCTCAACTACCAGCTCGACCTGTGGGGCAAGAACCGCGCGGCGACGAAGAGCCTGATGTCGCTGCGTGAAGCGGCGCGGGTCGAGGCCGAGCAGGTGCGGCTCACGCTGGCGGTCGCGATCGTCACCGTGTACTGCCAGCTCGACCAGGCCTATGCGATGCAGGAACTGCTGCAGCAGAAGCTGAAGGTGAGCCAGCGCGTGACGACCGTGCTGCGCGAGCGCACCGCGCGCGGGCTCGACAACGCGTACGACGCGAGCGATGCCGCGATCAAGCGCAGCAAGCTGCTCGCGCAGATCGCGCAGAACGACGAGCAGATCAAGCTCGCGCAACTGCAGCTCGGCGTGCTGTCGGGCCGC
>NZ_LDVA01000085.1:0-7565 GCF_050768715.1 Burkholderia sp. ZZQ-2
CCGCCGCGGTTGCCGCGGTTGCATCACCCGCGCGCCGCCCGTCGCCCGCCGTGCGGCGGCAACGGCGCGCCGCGTGGCTGTTTCTCGCGCCGGCCTGCGCGATGGTTGCCGTCTATGTGATCTGGCCGATCCTGTCGACGCTGTGGCTGAGCCTGTACAACTGGGACGGGATGACCGAGCGCACGTTCGTCGGTCTCGCGAACTATGCGGAGCTGCTGCAAGCGCCGACGTTCTACACGGCGCTGCGCAACAACGTGATCTGGCTCGCGCTCTTCATGCTCGCGCCGCCGCTCGGCCTCGCGCTCGCGCTGTACCTGAACCAGGCGGTCGCCGGCATCCGGCTCGTGAAGTCGCTGTTCTTCGCGCCGTTCGTGCTGTCGGGTGTGGTCGTCGGCCTGATCTTCTCGTGGTTCTACGATCCGACGTTCGGGCTGCTCGCGCTGATCGCCGGACACGGCATCCCGGTACTCGGCGACGCACGCTACGCGACGTTCGGCATCGTGTTCGCCGCGCTGTGGCCGCAAACCGCGTACTGCATGATCCTGTATCTCACCGGCCTCACGTCGCTCAATCCGGAACAGATCGAAGCCGCTCGCATGGAAGGCGCGCGCGGCTTCGCGCTGCTGTGGCACGTGGTGCTGCCGCAACTGCGGCCGACCACCTTCATGGCGATCGTCGTCACGGTGATCGGTGCGCTGCGCAGCTTCGACCTGATCTCGGTGATGACGAGCGGCGGCCCGTTCGAGAGCTCGACCGTGCTTGCGTATTACATGTACGACCAGGCGATCAAGTACTACCGGCTCGGCTATTCCGCGTCGATCGCGGTCGTGCTGTTCGCGATCATGCTCGTCTACATCGTGTTCCAGTTGCGCCGCCTGCTGCGCAACGAGCAGTGACCTGACCTTCCGGGGATGCCTTCATCATGTTTCCGACACCCGTTGCCCAATGGAAGCCGGTATCGCGCCGGCTGTACAAGCTGTCGCTGCCCGTCGCGCTCGTGATCTGGCTGCTGCCGATGATCGCGGTGTTCGTCACGTCGGTGCGCTCGACCGAGGAACTCGTCGAAGGCCACTACTGGGGCTGGCCGCGGCACTTCTCGATGATCGAGAACTATCGCGATGCGCTGACCACGTCGCCGATGCTGCATTACTTCTGGAACAGCGTGCAGATCACCGTGCCGTCCGTGCTTGGCTCGATCGCGCTCGCGGCGATGGCGGGCTTTGCGCTTGCGACCTACAAGTTTCGCGGGAGCACGGCGCTGTTCGGCACGTTCGTCGCGGGTAATTTCGTGCCGGTGCAGGTGCTGATGATTCCGGTGCGGGATTTGTCGCTGCGGCTCGGTGTGTTCAATACGGTCGAGGCGCTGATCCTGTTTCATGTCGCGTTCCAGACGGGGTTCTGCACGCTGTTCCTGCGCAACTTCATCAAGCAGTTGCCATTCGAGCTGATCGAGGCGGCTCGGATCGAAGGGGCGGGGGAATGGACGGTGTTCTGGCGGATCGTGTTGCCGTTGATCCGGCCGGCGCTGGCTGCGCTGGCGATTCTCGTTTTTACGTTCGTGTGGAATGACTACTTCTGGGCGCTGTGTCTCACGCAAGGGGATGAGGCTGCGCCGATCACGGCAGGGGTTGCCGCGTTGAAGGGGCAATGGACGACGTCGTGGAACCTCGTGTCGGCCGGGTCGATTCTGGCGGCGTTGCCGTCCGTCGCGATGTTCTTCGCGATGCAGAAGCATTTTGTGGCGGGGCTGACGTTCGGGGCAACCAAAGGCTGAGCGCGCGCAGCCCTGCGTATTCGTATCTCCCCCCTCCCCATCGAGAGGTTGCCCGCTTCGGCGGGCTTTTTTATCTTCGCGGATCGGGATGGATGTCGCCAAACGATCTGCAAGCGACCGCCAGATTTCAAGACGGCGGTCACCTGGTGACTGCGCAAGCGCCCAACAGCAAATGCGGCCTTCGGTGACTCACACCCCATCCCGGCTTTAATTACGGTGACGCGATGAAATTCTTTATCGATTGTATTTCGAATTTCGCCAAATCATATTCAGCCCACGAAACCGGACATAGCGAAACAGCCGTTTCGAAATTTCTCGTTGCATCCTCCATCTTGCCGGCCATCATATTCGCTTCCCCGATATAAGTCTCGGCTTCACATTGACGCGTCCCAGGAGGCCCGTCATCACCCTTGGCCGCTGCCACCCTGAGTTGGTCGGCATCTATTTTCGACAGGAAGTAATCGATGATCGGGCGAGGCCAGGATTCCTGATTCCGCAAGCTCGAAGATTCGCCGTTCAGGCTCACCCGATCATCCACGCCGTGCCGTTGCGATGCCAGATGCTTCCAGATCAGCATGTATGCAACATCTTCGGAACTGCTGTTTTCCCTGTTGTTGTCCAGCCATGCATTGGCTTCACGCAATGCGGCCGCATAATTCTTTGTATAGAAATTCAGCTTCACGTCTTTCAAGACAGCATCCCAATCTCGCGGATCGAGTTGCAGCGCCTTGTTCAAATTTCGGCGGGAGTCGTCATACCTTCCCATCGACATATACACCTGGCCGAGATTCACATAGGTCGTCGATGCATTTTTATCCGCGGCCAGCGACTCGTTCAATTTGTCGATGGCGACTTGATACAACCCCATATCCGCGAAAGCCATTGCATAACTGTCTTTTGCGTCGATGCTCCCAGGGTCGAGCTCCAACGCCTTTTTCAGGTCCAGGAGAGCATGATCGAAATCCAGCATCAATTTATAAGAACCCGCCCTGTGTACATAGGCGCCCGGATCCGATGGATCAATATTAATTGCCCCCGTAAAGGCGACTACGGATTTTTCATACTTGTTCGACAAGGAGTATCCAAGACCCGCGAACCTGTAAAGATAGGACGCAAGCCTATAATTTTTTCCCTCGTCGCTTATTATTTTCGCCGCAGCCAAGGCATCATCCGCGGAATTTTCCCGCTCGTGGATCTTGTCGTATGCAAGACTTCTCCCTACCAGCGCGTCAAGAAGAAGCGGGTGCAAGTTCAGTGCCGCGGTGTAATAGCTGATGGCTAGCAGGTAATTTCGGGCCTTTTCTGCTGCCTGCCCACGTTGAGCGAGCGTGACAGCTGTCTGTTGCGCGCTTGTTGAATCGACCGTCGCCGATACGAGCGAGGGGTCGGTGGTTGCCGTTTTGCCGGGCTCGCTAGCCAATACCTCGGTCATCGGGACCGAAATCAACAACATTGCCGAGACAACGGATAGAAGCGATCGATTCATGGGTCGGTTGTAATTATTCAGCGCGTGGGTCAAGCAGCGTACGTGGCATCCGGCGGCGGCGATGATCGACAGAGAATGCCGCCACCCGCCGGATAGTATCGATTATTACGCGATGGCCGCGAATGGGCGGGCCCAGCCCGTCTCGGTACAAGCACCGTTGCCGCGCAATCGCAGTCGGAGCCCGTTTCTTCGAGGGCCTTGCCGTACTCATGCGTCGGCATCGACATGCAGCATCCTCCTGTCAGGATCGATGGCGTAATACGTGCGACGGTACACGGCGCGTGTTGCACGAACATGCAAATCAGGGCGTGCCTCGTGCCAGATACATCGCATCATGATGCAATAACCATTCAAACCGCATCGTCGACGCACTTCGCTTGATGGACGTCATGGCACGAACACACCGGCGCCTGCTCAAATCCACCCTTCGAGCCGCAACGTCGACCGCACGAGCCGCTGCTCCTCCTGCTCGATCTCCCTCAGATATTCGACGCACTGGCGGATATGCTCGCTCGCCGCCTTGCGCGCCTGCTCGGGCAGCCGCCCGGTCACCGCGTTATAGAGCCGCGCATGCTGGCGATCGATCTGCTTCTTCAACGGCTCGCGGTGATAGAGGTTGTTCACCGACGCAAACACCGAGCTCAGCAGCAGATCCGTCAGCGACTGCAACGTATTCACGAGCACCGGGTTATGCGACGCCTCGCAAATCGCGAGATGAAACGCGTGATCGAGCTTCGCGCGCGCGGCCGGGTCGAGATCCTGCGCATCGGCCGCGGTCATCTCGTCGTAGCGACGCTTGATCAGGATGAAATCGGCGGACGTTCCGCGCAGCGCCGCCAGCCGCGCGGCCTCCGTCTCGAGCATCCCGCGCACTTCGAACAGGTCGTACAGCGTGCGCGGCTGCGAGCCGAGCAGGTGCATCATCGGCGAGACTTCGCGCTGCGGGGTCAGGCTCGCGACGAACGAGCCCTTGCCGTGCGTCGTCTCGATGATCCCGCGCGCACGCAGCAACTTCATCCCTTCGCGCACGGCCGTGCGCGACACGCCGAGCTTCTCGGTCAGCCGCCGTTCGGACGGCAACGCCTGCCCGGCCTTCAGCACGCCGTCGACGATCAATTGCTCGATCCGCTCGGCGACGACATCGGCGACATTGCGCGCCGGCGCTTGTCGATCCTGCATTTCCATACTGGTATGACCACTTTGGACGGATGTCGCCGATTTTCTCATAAACCCTTGTCGTGATTGGCTTTTACGTCAAGACCCACCCCAGCTTCACGGCACGCCTCGAAAAACTGGTATGACCACGCCCGCGACGTATGGACACGCACCGGCCGGCCGCCAAGAATGCCGTCCATCCGGCGCGTCGCGCATCCCGCGGCCGCCCGCATGGTGAAGAGAGTGGAGACGGAGACACACGATGAGTTTCACCTACGACGAACGGATCGACGGCCCGCTGGCGACCGTCGGCCGCGACACACTCGTCGCCGCACTGCACGCGGCGGCGCCCGGCCTCGACGTGCTGCACGAGCGCGAAGCGCTCAAGCCGTTCGAATGCGACGGCCTCGCCGCCTATCGCACGGTACCGCTCGCGGTCGTGCTGCCCGACACGGTCGAGCAGGTGCGCGCGGTGCTGCGCGTCGCCGCCGCGCTCGGCGTGCCGGTGGTCGCGCGCGGCGCGGGAACCGGGCTGTCGGGCGGCGCGATGCCGCTCGAAAAGGGCCTCCTGCTCGTGATGGCGAAGTTCAACCGGATTCTCGACATCGACCCCGATGCCGGCGTCGCGCGCGTGCAGCCCGGCGTGCGCAACCTCGCGATCTCGCAGGCAGCCGCGCCGCACGGCCTCTACTACGCGCCCGATCCGTCGTCGCAGATCGCGTGCTCGATCGGCGGCAACGTCGCCGAAAACGCGGGCGGCGTGCACTGCCTGAAATACGGGCTCACGGTGCACAACATCCTGAAGGTCGAGATCCTGACGATCGACGGCGATACGCTCACACTCGGCACCGACGCGCTCGACGCCCCCGGCTTCGACCTGCTCGCATTGTTCACCGGCTCGGAAGGGATGCTCGGCATCGTCACCGAAGTGACCGTGAAGCTGCTGCCGAAGCCGCCGAGCGTGAAGGTGCTGATGGCGAGCTTCGACGACGTCGCCGAAGCCGGTGCCGCCGTCGCGCGGATCATCGGCGCGGGCGTGATCCCCGGCGGCCTCGAGATGATGGACAACCTCGCGATCCGCGCGGCCGAGGATTTCATCCACGCGGGCTATCCGGTCGACGCACAGGCGATCCTGCTGTGCGAACTCGACGGCTCGCCCACCGACGTCGACGAAGATGCCGAACGCGTCGCCACGCTGCTGCGCGATGCCGGCGCATCGGAGATCCGTGTCGCGCGCGACGAGGCGGAGCGCCAACGCTTCTGGGCCGGTCGCAAGAACGCGTTCCCCGCGGTCGGCCGCATGTCGCCCGACTACTACTGCATGGACGGCACGATCCCGCGCCGCGAGCTGCCGCGCGTACTCGAAGGAATCGCCGCGCTGTCCGCCGAATACGGGCTGCCGGTCGCGAACGTGTTCCACGCGGGCGACGGCAACATGCACCCGCTGATCCTGTTCGACGCGAACCGCCCCGGCGAACTCGACCGCGCGGAAGCGCTGGGTGGAAAGATCCTCGAGCTGTGCGTCGCGGCGGGCGGCAGCATCACCGGCGAGCACGGCGTCGGGCGCGAGAAGATCAACCAGATGTGCGTGCAGTTCAACGCCGACGAAATCACGTTCTTCCACGCGGTGAAGGCCGCGTTCGATCCGCAGGGCCTGCTCAATCCCGGCAAGAACATCCCGACGCTGCACCGCTGCGCCGAATTCGGCGCGATGCACGTCCATCACGGCAAGCTGCCGTTTCCCGAACTGGAGCGTTTCTGATGCGACGCGAAATCGAATCGATCGACGACAGCGCGGCACTCGTCGCCCAGGTCGACGCGGCGATCCACGACCGTCAGCCGCTGCACATTCGCGGCGCCGGTACCAAGGCGTTCCTCGGGCGCCCCGTCGAAGGCCGCACGCTCGACGTGCGCACGCATCGCGGCGTCGTGTCCTATGACCCGACCGAACTCGTCGTCACCGCGCGCGCGGGCACGCCGCTCGCCGACCTCGAAGCGATGCTCGATTCGGCCGGCCAGATGCTGCCGTGCGAGCCGCCGTCGTTCGGCGGCGCGGCCACGGTCGGCGGCATGGTCGCGGCGGCGCTGTCGGGCCCGCGCCGCCCGTGGGCCGGCGCGGTACGCGACTTCGTGCTCGGCTGCCGCGTGATCACCGGCCACGCGAAACACCTGCGCTTCGGCGGCGAGGTGATGAAGAACGTCGCGGGCTACGACGTGTCGCGGTTGCTCGCGGGCAGCTTCGGCTGTCTCGGCGTCGTGACCGAGGTGTCGCTGAAGGTGCTGCCGAAGCCCCGTGCGACGTGCGATCTCGCGTTGCCGCTCGCAGTGGACGAAGCCGTGCAGCGCGTCGCCGCATGGCGGCGCGCGGGGCTGCCGCTCGCAGGCGCCTGTCACGCGGACGGCGTGCTGCGCGTGCGGATCGAAGGCGGCGAGGGCTCGGTGAAGGCCGCGCGCGACACGATCGGCGGCGACTGCATGGACGACCATGACGATGCGTTCTGGGCACGGCTGCGCGACCTTGCGCTGCCGTTCTTCGACGACCCGCGCCCGCTGTGGCGCGTGTCGGTGCCGGCCGCCGCGCCGCTCGACGCCCTGCCCGGCGCGCTGCTGGCCGACTGGGGCGGCGCACAGCGCTGGCTGAAAAGCGACGCCGCACCGGCCGACGTGCAGCGGCTCGCCGCGCAATGGGGCGGGCACGCGACCTGCTTCACGCCGGGCACGACGCGCGAGCCGTTCCAGCCGCTGCCGCCCGCGCTGCTGCGCGTGCACCGCCAGCTCAAGGCGCAGCTCGACCCGCATGCGATTTTCAATCCCGGCCGCCTGTACGCCGATTTCTGACGCGAACCCGATCCCGACCCGCCGATGCAAACCAATCTCAGCGAAGCAAGCAAGGCCCTCGCCCGGGCCGACGAAGCGGAAGCGATCCTGCGCGCGTGCGTGCACTGCGGCTTCTGCAATGCGACCTGCCCGACCTACCAGGTGCTCGGCAACGAGCTCGACGGGCCGCGCGGGCGCATCTACCTGATCAAGCAGCTGCTCGAAGGCGAGCCGTGCGGCGAACGCACGCAGCGGCATCTCGACCGCTGCCTGACGTGCCGCAACTGCGAGACGACCTGCCCGTCCGGCGTGCGCTATCACACGCTGCTCGAC
>NZ_LDVA01000086.1:0-8865 GCF_050768715.1 Burkholderia sp. ZZQ-2
GCCCGCCGCTTGCCGCATTGGCGTGCGCGAGCGCGGTTTCGGCCGTCTCGCCGCGCCCGGGAATCACGATCGTCCCGTCGTCCGCGTGCGCGGCCGGGGCGGCGATCCACAGCGCCGCGGCGAGCGCAAAGGCACGCGCAAACGCACGCCGGACGTGCATGAGCCGCCCGTTCCTTCCGCGAAGTGCGCTGCCAGTCATCGCCCGATCCCCGATCCGTTGCTCCGCTTCGCATTCTAGGGAGCGGGGCCGTCGCGCAAACGATGAATAGAGGGGGCCTTTGCCGCGTTATTCGCCCGATTGCCGGTTGCGTCCGGCGCCTACCATCGCTGTCATGGAAAAAAGCCTCTCGGGTCGCCATCCGGCGCGAGGGGCGTGCAGCGCTTCATACGGAGAGACGCACACATGCTGGACAAACTCGATGCGGAATTCGCGTTCGGCCGACAGGCGCTCGACGTGCGCGCCTACCGGCAGGAACTGCTGTCGTCGAACATCGCGAACTCCGACACGCCCGGCTACCAGGCCCGCGACGTCGATTTCGCGTCGACGCTCGCGCGCTCGCTGAAGCAGGCCAATGGCGGCCTCGCGCCGAGCAACGCCGCGCAACTGCCGATGACGCAGCCGGCCGGCGTGACGAGCGGCATGTCGATGGTGTCGACGGCGGCGGGCCACATGGCCGGCACCGCGAAGCTGATCCCGACGGGCGGCCCGGCGGACGACTACGGCCGCGCGCAGTACCGGATGCCGCTGCAGCCGTCGCTCGACGGCAACACGGTCGATCTCGACGTCGAGCGCGTGCAGTTCGCGAACAACGCGCTGCACTACCAGACCGGGATGACCGTGATGACCCAGCAGATCAAGGCGATGATCGCCGCGATCACGACGAACCAGTGACGGCGCGCACCGCCTCCGAATCCGAGCAAAAGGAGCTTCCATGCCTTCGTTGATGAACATCTTCGGCGTCGCCGGCTCGGCGCTGTCCGCGCAGTCGCAGCGCCTGAACGTCACCGCGTCGAACCTCGCGAACGCCGACAGCGCGACCGGCCCCGACGGCAAGCCGTACAAGGCCAAGCAGGTCGTGTTCGCGACCGACCCGATCGGCGGCGCGCGCACCGCGTCCGGCCAGGGCGTGGGCGGCGTGCGCGTGACGAAGGTGATGGACGACCCGTCGCCGATGAAGTCGACCTACGACCCGTCGAACCCGGCCGCCGACGCGAATGGCTACGTGCAGATGCCGAACGTCGACCCGGTGCAGGAGATGGTGAACATGATCTCGGCGTCGCGCTCGTACCAGGCCAACGTCGAGACGCTGAACACCGCGAAGACGCTGATGCTCAAGACGCTGACGATCGGCTCGTAAGCCGCGCGCCGACCGACCTTACAGACCCGACAGTTCCGAAAGTCCAGACAGAAGGCCACCCAGGATGACTTCCTCCAGCACGACGATCGGCAGCAACGGCACGAACGTGTCGACCCTGCCGACCGACACGATGAACACCAACAACGTGTCGTCGACCAACGGCACGTCGGCGAGCGACCTGCAGGCGACGTTCCTGAAGCTGCTCGTCACGCAGCTGCAGAACCAGGACCCGACCAGCCCGGTCGACAGTTCGCAGATGACGTCGCAGCTCGCGCAGATCAACACGGTGAGCGGCATCGCGCAGCTGAATACGTCGCTCACGTCGCTGTCGTCGCAGCTCACGGCCGGCCAGCAGACGCAGGCCGCGCTGCTGATCGGCACGAACGTGCTCGCGCCGGGCAACGCGGTCGCGGTGAAGGGCGGCGCGGCGTCGCCGTTCGGCGTGTCGCTGTCGAGCTCGGTGTCGAACCTGACGATCACCGTGAAGAACGCGGCGGGCACCGTGGTGAACACGATCAAGGCGGGCGCGCAGTCGGCCGGCACCGTGCCGTTCAACTGGACGCCGACCGACTCGGCGGGCAATGCACTGCCGGACGGCAAGTACACGGTCAGCGCGTCGTACACCGACAGCAACGGCACGCCGCAGCCGGCCACGACGCTCGCGGCCTCGACGGTGCAGAGCGTGATCAAGCAGGCGGACGGCACGGCGGGGCTCGTGCTGTCGAACGGCACGACGGTGGGGCTGACCCAGGTCGCGTCGATCTTCCCGAATACGGCATCGTCGTCGCCCTCGTCCGGCGGCACCACCTCCAACTGATACTGATCGAGCATTCTCGAAACGGAGACCGAAATGGGTTATCAACAGGGTCTGAGCGGCCTCTCGGGTGCATCGAACGCGCTCGACGTGATCGGCAACAACATCGCCAACGCGAACACGGTCGGCTTCAAGTCGAGCACCGCGCAGTTCGCCGACATGTACGCGAACTCGGTCGCGACGTCGACCAACACGCAGATCGGCATCGGGACGCGGCTGAACTCGGTCGAGCAGAACTTCGGCCAGGGCGGGATCACCACGACGAACTCGTCGCTCAACGTCGCGATCAACGGCAACGGCTTCTTCCAGATGTCGAACAACGGCGTGACGACGTACTCGCGCGACGGCACGTTCCAGCGCGACAAGAACGGCTTCATCATCGACTCGCAGGGCCGCAACCTGATGGGCTACGCAGCCAACACGGGCGGCGTGATCAACACCGCGCAGACCGTGCCGCTGCAGGCGCCGACGACCAACCTCGCGCCGACCGCGACGACCAAGATCTCCGCGCAGTTCAACCTGAACTCGCAGGACACGGTGCCGACCAAGAAGCCGTTCAGCGCGACCGACAACACGACGTACAACTACTCGACGTCGATCCAGGTTTACGACTCGCTCGGCGGCTCGCAAGCGGTCAACATGTATTTCGTGAAGTCGGCGGCCGGCACGTGGGAAGCGTACGCGGGCGTGCAGGGCGGCGCGACGAACGACCTCGGCACGGTCACGTTCGACTCGTCGGGCGCGATCCAGAGCACGACGACGGGCACGCCGGCCACGCCGACCACGTCGCTCGGCCAGTTCCAGTTCACGGTGCCGAACACCGACGGCTCGGCGACGCCGCAGAACCTCACGCTCGACCTGACCGGCACGACGCAGTACGGCGGCAAGGACGGCGTGAACAACCTCGCGCAGGACGGCTTCGCGAGCGGCACGCTGACGACCTACACGATCGGCACCGACGGCAAGCTGACCGGCAACTACTCGAACGGCCAGACCGCCGTGCTCGGCCAGATCGCGCTCGCGAACTTCAACAACCCGAACGGGCTGGTGAACCTCGGCGGCAACCAGTACGCGGAAAGCTCCGCGTCGGGCGTGCCGCAGATCTCGGCGCCGGGCAGCACGAACCACGGCACGCTGCAGGGCAGCGCGCTCGAGAGCTCGAACGTCGACCTCACGTCGCAGCTCGTCAACCTGATCACCGCGCAGCGCAACTACCAGGCGAACGCGCAGACGATCAAGACGCAGCAGACCGTCGACCAGACGCTCATCAACCTGTAAGCGCGGATAACGGGCAGCCATGGACCGACTGATCTACACGGCGATGACGGGCGCGTCGCAGTCGCTCGACCAGCAGGCGATCGTCGCGAACAACCTCGCGAACGCGTCGACGACGGGCTTTCGCGCGCAGCTCGCGACGTATCGCGCGGTGCCGATGAATTTCGGCGACGGCAGCAACATCGACCCGACGACGACGCGCACCTACGTGCTCGCGTCGACGCCCGGCGCCGATTACGCGCCGGGTCCGATCACGCGCACCGGCAACCCGCTCGACGTCGCCGTGCAGGGCGCCGGCTGGCTGGCGGTGCAGGCGGCCGACGGCAGCGAGGCGTACACGCGCGCCGGCAACCTGCACGTCGACGAGAACGGCCAGCTCGTCACCGCGAGCAACCTGCCGGTGGTCGGCAACGGCGGCCCGATCTCGGTGCCGCCGAACGCGGAAGTGACGATCGGCAAGGACGGCACGGTGTCCGCGCTGATGCCGGGCGACCCGCCGACGGCGGTCGCGATCGTCGACCAGATGAAGCTCGTCAATCCCGATCCGGCCACGCTCACGCGCGGCAACGACGGGTTGTTCCGCACCGCCGACGGTAATCCGGCCGACGCCGACCCGAACGTGGTCGTCACGCCGAATTCGCTCGAGGGCAGCAACGTCAACCCGGTGACCGCGATGGTCGCGATGATCGACAACGCGCGCGCGTTCCAGCTTCAGTCGAAGCTGATCCAGACGGCCGACCAGAACGAGCAGTCGGCGAACCAGCTGCTCAACTTCAGCTGAGCGCCCGCGCCAGCTTACGCAGGAGAATCGACAAGTGAACCGTTCGCTCTACATCGCCGCCACCGGCATGAATGCGCAGCAGGCGCAGATGGACGTGATTTCGAACAACCTCGCGAACACCAGCACGAACGGCTTCAAGGCGTCGCGCGCGGTGTTCGAGGATCTGCTGTACCAGACCATCCGCCAGCCGGGCGCGAACTCGACGCAGCAGACCGAGCTGCCGTCGGGCCTGCAGCTCGGCACCGGCGTGCAGCAGGTCGCGACCGAGCGCCTGTACACGCAGGGCGGCCTCACGCAGACCGGCAACTCGAAGGACGTCGCGATCAACGGCGCGGGCTTCTTCCAGGTGCTGATGCCGGACGGCACGAACGCGTACACGCGCGACGGCTCGTTCCAGACCAACGCGCAGGGCCAGCTCGTCACGTCGAGCGGCTACCAGATCCTGCCGGCGATCACGATCCCGCAGAACGCGACGTCGCTGACGATCGGCAAGGACGGCGTCGTGTCGGTCACGCAGGCGGGCTCGACCAATTCGGTGCAGATCGGCTCGCTGCAGATCGCGACCTTCATCAACCCGGCCGGCCTCGAGGCGCGCGGCGAGAACCTGTTCTCCGAAACCACGTCGTCGGGCGCGCCGAACGTGTCGCAGCCGGGCCTGAACGGCGCGGGCGTGCTCAACCAGAACTACGTCGAAGCGTCGAACGTGAACGTCGTGCAGGAGCTCGTCAACATGATCCAGACGCAGCGTGCCTACGAGATCAACAGCAAGGCCGTGACGACGTCCGACCAGATGCTGCAGACCGTCACGCAGATGAAGAGCTAACCGGAAAGTCCCGTCGTCGCCATGAAGCAGGTTCGCCTCCTCCCGTCAGCCACCGTCCGCGCCGCATGCGCGGTCGCGGTGGCGGCGCTCGCCGCCGGTTGCGCGCAGATTCCGCGCGATCCGATCATCCAGCAGCCGATGACGGCACAGCCGCCGGCGCCGATGTCGATGCAGGCGCCCGGCTCGATCTACAACCCCGGCTACGCGGGGCGGCCGCTGTTCGAGGATCAGCGGCCGCGCAACGTCGGCGACATCCTGACGATCATGATCGCGGAGAACATCAACGCGACCAAGTCGTCGGGCGCGAACACGAACCGGCAGGGCAACACCGACTTCAACGTGCCGACGGCCGGCTTCCTCGGCGGGCTGTTCGCGAAGGCGAACCTGTCGGCCGCCGGCAACAACAAGTTCGCGGCGACCGGCGGCGCGAGCGCGGCGAACACGTTCAACGGCACGATCACGGTGACCGTCACCAACGTGCTGCCGAACGGCAACCTGGTGGTCAGCGGCGAGAAGCAGATGCTGATCAACCAGGGCAACGAATTCGTGCGCTTCTCGGGCGTCGTGAACCCGAACACGATCTCGGGCGCGAACTCGGTCTACTCGACGCAGGTCGCCGACGCGAAGATCGAATACTCGTCGAAGGGCTACATCAACGAAGCCGAGACGATGGGCTGGCTGCAGCGCTTCTTCCTCAACATCGCGCCGTGGTGATGACGATGCAGAAGACCCTGTTCGACCGGCTGTCGGCCCGCGCGCATGGCGCCGCGCGGCTCGCCCTCGTGTTCGCGGCGATGGCCGCGGCGTGCGTGCTCGGCGCGGCGCCCGCGCACGCGGAACGCCTGAAGGATCTCGCGCAGATCCAGGGCGTGCGCGACAACCCGCTGATCGGCTATGGCCTCGTCGTCGGTCTCGACGGCACGGGCGACCAGACGATGCAGACGCCGTTCACGACGCAGACGCTCGCGAACATGCTCGCGAACCTCGGCATCTCGATCAACAACGGTTCGGCCAACGGCGGCCCGTCGTCGCTGAGCAACATGCAGCTGAAGAACGTCGCGGCCGTGATGGTGACCGCCACGCTGCCGCCGTTCGCGCGGCCGGGCGAGGCGCTCGACGTCACCGTGTCGTCGCTCGGCAACGCGAAAAGCCTGCGCGGCGGCACGCTGCTGCTCACGCCGCTGAAGGGCGCGGACGGCCAGGTCTATGCGCTCGCGCAGGGCAACATGGCGGTCGGCGGCGCGGGCGCGAGCGCGAACGGCAGCCGCGTGCAGGTGAACCAGCTCGCGGCCGGCCGGATCGTCGGCGGCGCGATCGTCGAGCGTGCGGTGCCGAACGCGATCGCGCAGATGAACGGCGTGCTGCAGCTGCAGCTGAACGACATGGACTACGGCACCGCGCAGCGGATCGTGTCCGCGGTCAATTCGAGCTTCGGCCCGGGCACCGCGACGGCGCTCGACGGCCGCACGATCCAGCTCGCCGCCCCGGCCGATTCGGCGCAGCAGGTCGCGTTCATGGCGCGCCTGCAGAACCTCGACGTGAGCCCGGACAAGGCCGCGGCGAAGGTGATCCTGAACGCGCGCACCGGCTCGATCGTGATGAACCAGATGGTCACGCTGCAGAGCTGCGCGGTTGCGCACGGCAACCTGTCGGTCGTGGTCAACACGCAGCCGGTGGTGTCGCAGCCGGGGCCGTTCTCGAACGGGCAGACGGTGGTGGCGCAGCAGTCGCAGATCCAGCTCAAGCAGGACAACGGCGCGTTGAAGATGGTGACGGCCGGCGCGAATCTCGCCGACGTCGTGAAGGCGCTGAACACGCTCGGCGCGACGCCCGCGGACCTGATGTCGATCCTGCAGGCGATGAAGGCCGCCGGCGCGCTGCGCGCCGACCTGGAGATCATCTAAATGGCAGCCTCTCTTCCGAACGCGAACGACCTCACGCAGCGCTTCGCGCTCGACGTGCAGGGTTTCGACGCGCTGCGCGCGCAGGCCAAACAGTCGCCGCAGGCCGGCGCGAAGGCGGTCGCCGGCCAGTTCGACGCGATGTTCACGCAGATGATGCTCAAGAGCATGCGCGACGCGTCGCCGGACGGCGGGCTGTTCGATTCGCATACGTCCAAGCTGTACACGTCGATGCTCGACCAGCAGCTCGCGCAGCAGATGTCGACGCGCGGGATCGGCGTCGCCGACGCGCTGATGAAGCAGCTGCTGCGCAATGCGGGGCAGGGCGCGGGCAGCGACACGGCGGCCGACGTCGGCGCGGCCGGCCTGGGCGCGGGCGGCCTCGGCGCGTCGGGTAACGAAGGCGGCCTCGCCGCGATGAACGCGATGGCGAAGGCCTACGCGAACGCGGCGAACAACGGCGGGCTCGCCGGCACGCGCGGCTACTCGGCTGGCAGCGCGCTGACGCCGCCGCTGAAGGGCGCGAGCGGCGTGCAGGACGCCGACGCGTTCGTCGACCGGCTCGCGGGCCCCGCGCAGGCGGCCAGCGCGTCGACCGGCATCCCGGCGCGCTTCATCGTCGGCCAGGCCGCGCTCGAGTCGGGCTGGGGCAAGCGCGAGATTCGCGCGAGCGACGGCTCGACCAGCTACAACGTGTTCGGCATCAAGGCGACCAAGGGCTGGACCGGCCGCACGGTGTCGGCGCTGACGACGGAATACGTGAACGGCACGCCGCGCCGCGTGGTCGCGAAGTTCCGCGCGTACGACTCGTACGAGCACGCGATGACCGATTACGCGACCCTGCTGAAGAACAATCCGCGCTACTCGGGCGTGCTGAGCGCGAGCCGCAGCGTCGAAGGCTTCGCGCACGGGATGCAGAAGGCCGGCTACGCGACCGACCCGAACTACGCGAAGAAGCTGATCTCGATCATGCAGCAGATCGGCTGACGGCCCGTCGGCCCGCGCCGTTGCCCCTTTCGGACCGCGCCCGGCAGCCCGCCGCGCGCGGTTTCAACGTTTGCGCGAAAAAAATCCCCGTTTCGATCTAAACTTTCGGTCAGCACTGCCGCTAAGTGTGAGAGACCTGCGACCGGGCCCCCGTTCTGGCCCGGTTTTATCGCGCACCGGTTGCCCGGGCGCCCATGACAAGAAAGACCGGCTAGCCATGAATATCGAAACGTCGACGGACCCCAGCCTGGATGCAGGCCACTCCGGGCCCGACTATGCCCGCCGCAATCCGCTGGAAATCGGCGTGCAGCTGCGCAACCTCGTCAATCGCGGCGATTTCCTGACCGTCCAGTATCCGGGCGGCCAGCTCGTCACGCGCCTGCTCGAGGTGGATGTCGGCGCGCGGACGTTCACGTTCGACTGGGGCGCGCTGTCCGAGCAGAACGCCGGCATCCTGGGCGCGTCGCACTGCACGTTCGCGGCCGCGCCGGAGGGCGTGCGCGTCGAATTCTCCACGGGCACGCCGCGCGAGACGCGCTACGAGGGGCTGCCCGCGTTCGTCGCCGATTTCCCCGACGTCCTGATGTGCATCCAGCGCCGCGAGTATTTCCGCGTCGATGCGCCGGTCGTCGATCCGTACGTGTGCCGCGGCAAGCTGCCGGACGGCGAGAGCTTCCTGTTCGAGGTGCACAACCTGTCGCTCGGCGGCGTGGGGTTGCGCACGGCGGACGAACGCGTCGAGGCGCTTGAGGTCGGCACGCTGCTGCCCGACGTCGAGCTCGAGCTGACCGGCCACGGCAAGCTGTCGCTCGACCTGCAGCTCGTGTCGCAGCGTTCGACGCAGATGCCGAACGGGTCGCGGCGCTACCAGCTCGGCTTCCGCTACATGTCGCTGCCGGGCAGCGCGGAGAACACGCTGCAGCGGC
>NZ_LDVA01000087.1:0-46573 GCF_050768715.1 Burkholderia sp. ZZQ-2
CCCGCCCCGGCCGGCGCGAGCCAGATCCGCAGCAGGCGCAGCGGCTGGTCCCACGACGCGTTGGCTTCGCTGAGCATGACGCCGGTGCCGGCGCTCAAGCGCTGCACGCCGCCCGCACGCACGATTGCCCCGTTGCCGAGGCTGTCGCGGTGCGCGAGCGCGCCGTCGAGCACGTAGGTGACGATTTCCGCATCCCGGTACGGCCGCATCCCGTAGCCGCGGGTCGGCGCGATGCATTCCTCGTTCAGTTCGCGCAACGCGCCGAAGACCGGCGGCCCGCTCCGGGCGGACGCGCAAGGAAAGCTGTGAAGGAATTCGTGCCAGCCATGGCTGCGCTGGTCGCGATCGGCGGCGCGGCGGATCTGGAACATGGGACGGACACTCCGTGAGAGGCGCTGTTCTGGTATGCCGTCACTGTATGAGTGTGCCAATCGCGCCACAATCCACCGCTCGCGCACTGCATCGTTGCATCTGCGGATGCAATTGACCCAATGCCCGCTGCAAATGCGGCGATTATCGCAACAGCCGGATCAATGCCTCGAAGAATCGATCGGTCGGCCCGGATTGCCGGTTTCCGGGTATCGCGTTCGGGTAAAATACCGCCCTTTTGGCGTTCGCCGTTCCGGCGGCCGCCATCGCCAGAGCGCCGATCGGCGAATTTTGGCCGTCTAGAATACGCCGCGGCGCCCGGTCCGACCGGCCGCGAGCGCCCCCGGAAAGTCAGCAACAGAAGGATCGAAATGAAGAAGGCCGCCCTGTGCGCCGCCCTCGCCCTCGTGGCGGGCAGCGCCTTCGCGAAGGAGTGGAAGACCGTGCGGATCGGCGTCGACGCCAGCTACCCGCCGTTCGAGTCGACCGCGCCGAGCGGCGAGATCGTCGGGTTCGACGTCGATCTCACCAAGGAAATCTGCAAGCGGATCAACGTGAAATGCGTGTGGGTGGCGCAGGATCTCGACGGGATCATCCCGGCGCTGAAGGCGAAGAAGTACGACGTCATCGTGTCGTCGCTGACCGTCACGGACAAGCGCCGCGAACAGATCGACTTCTCCGACAAGGTATACGACGCGCCGGCGCGGATGATCGCGAAGGCCGGTTCGCCGCTGCTGCCGACGATCGCCTCGCTGAAGGGCAAGCGCGTGGGCGTCGAGCAGGGCTCGACGCAGGAAACCTACGCGAAGGCGTACTGGGAGCCGCAGGGTGTGACGATCATTCCTTACCAGAACCAGGACCAGGTCTATGCCGATCTCGGCTCGGGCCGCCTCGACGCGACGCTGCAGGACGAGCTGCAAGCTGACTACGGCTTCCTGCGCACGCCGCGCGGCAAGGGCTTCGCATTCGCCGGGCCGGAAGTGAAGGATCCGAAGACGATCGGCGACGGCACCGCGATCGGCCTGCGCAAGGAAGATACGGACCTGAAGCTCAAGATCAACAAGGCGCTGGCCGACATGCACAAGGACGGCACGTACGACCGGCTGTCGCACAAGTATTTCGCGTTCAGCGTCTATTCGGCTTCGGCCCGCTGAGCGTCGAAAAGAAGAGGTAACGGATGCGGGGGCGGCCCCGTGTCCGGGCAGTACAGGCAGTCGACCACGCGCCGCCCGCCCCCTCGCCCGCCGCTCGCGCGACGGGCTGGCCTGGCACCGATGCCGGGGCGGACGGTCATGATACGCACGGGGCGTTCCGCGCAGCTTGGCGGGCGCGTCTTTCGCGGCGCACCGCGTGCGCCCTACGGGACCCCACTAGGGACCACACCAGGGACCACATATGTTTCTACAAGGTTACGGCCCGCTGATCCTCGCGGGCACCTGGCAAACCGTCAAACTGGCGGTGCTTTCGCTTGCGCTGTCGTTCCTGCTGGGGCTGCTCGGCGCGGGCGCGAAGCTGTCGCGCAACCGCTTCACGAACGGCGTCGGCACCGTCTACACCACGCTGATCCGCGGCGTGCCCGACCTCGTGCTGATGCTGCTGCTGTTCTACAGCCTGCAGATCTGGCTGAACATGGCGACCGACGCGCTCGGCTGGGACCAGATCGACATCGACCCGTTCCTCGCCGGCGTGCTCGTGCTCGGCTTCATCTACGGCGCGTACTTCACCGAGACCTTCCGCGGTGCGTTCCTGTCGGTGCCGCGCGGCCAGCTCGAGGCCGGCAGCGCGTACGGGATGACCAGCTGGCAGGTGTTCACGCGGATCATGTTCCCGCAGATGATGCGCTTCGCGCTGCCGGGCATCGGCAACAACTGGCAGGTGCTCGTGAAGTCGACCGCGCTCGTGTCGATCATCGGCCTGGCCGATGTCGTGAAGGCGTCGCAGGACGCCGGCAAGGGCACGCTGCGGTTCTTCTTCTTCACGCTGATCGCGGGTGCCGTCTACCTCGCGATCACGACGATCTCGAACTTCGTGCTGATGTGGCTCGAAAAGCGCTACTCGACCGGCGTCCGCAAGGCTGACCTATGATCGACCTCATCCAAGAATACTGGCGCAACTACCTCTACACCGACGGCTACCGCATCACCGGCGTCGCGATCACGCTGTGGCTGCTGGTCGTGTCGATCGGCCTCGGCTTCTGCCTGTCGGTGCCGCTCGCGGTCGCGCGCGTGTCGAAGAAGAAGTGGCTGTCGGGCGCCGTGTGGCTCTATACGTACGTGTTCCGCGGCACGCCGCTCTACGTGCAGCTGCTGCTCTGCTACACGGGCCTCTACAGCCTGCAGGCCGTGCGCGGCACGCCGATGCTCGACGCGTTCTTCCGCGACGGGATGCACTGCACGCTGCTCGCGTTCACGCTGAACACCTGCGCGTACACCACCGAGATCTTCGCGGGCGCGATCAAGGCGACGTCGTACGGCGAGATCGAAGCCGCGCGTGCCTACGGGATGTCCACGTTCACGATGTATCGCCGCGTGATCCTGCCGTCGGCACTGCGCCGCGCGCTGCCGCTGTACAGCAACGAAGTGATCCTGATGCTGCACGCGACCACCGTCGCCTTCACCGCGACCGTGCCGGACATCCTGAAGATCGCCCGCGACGTGAACTCGGCGACCTACATGTCGTTCCATGCGTTCGGCATCGCCGCCCTGCTCTACCTCGTGATCTCGTTCACGCTCGTGTGGCTGTTCCGCCAGGCCGAGCGTCGCTGGCTCGCGTATCTGCGCCCGCAAGGCAAGTAAGTTTTCGCAGGACTATTGATGAATTCCCAGACTCAGAAGCTTTTCGTCGACGATCTGCACAAGCGATACGGCGACAACGAGGTGCTCAAGGGCGTGTCGCTGAAGGCGAACTCGGGCGACGTGATCAGCGTGATCGGCTCGTCCGGCTCCGGCAAGAGCACGATGCTCCGCTGCATCAACTTCCTCGAGCAGCCGAATGCGGGCCGCATCTTCGTCGACGGCGAGGAAGTGCGCACCGCGCTCGACAAGACGGGCGCGCTGCGCGCGGCCGATACGAAGCAGCTGCAGCGCGTGCGCACCAAGCTGTCGATGGTGTTCCAGCACTTCAATCTCTGGTCGCACATGAACGTGATCGAGAACGTGATGGAAGCGCCCGTGAACGTGCTCGGCATCCCGAAGAAGGAAGCCGAGGAGCGTGCGCGCGCGTATCTCGAGAAAGTCGGCCTCGCGCCGCGCGTCGAGAAGCAGTATCCGTCGCACCTGTCGGGCGGCCAGCAGCAGCGTGTCGCGATTGCGCGCGCGCTGGCGATGCATCCGGACGTGATGCTGTTCGACGAACCGACGTCGGCGCTCGACCCGGAACTGGTGGGTGAAGTGCTGAAGGTGATGCAGAAGCTCGCCGAGGAAGGCCGCACGATGATCGTCGTCACGCACGAGATGGGCTTCGCGCGCAACGTGTCGAACCATGTGATGTTCCTGCACCAGGGCCGCGTCGAGGAAGAAGGCGTGCCGTCCGAGGTGTTTGCCAACCCGAAGAGCGAACGCCTGCGCGGGTTCCTGTCCGGCAGCCTCAAGTAACGCGCACGAAACGCACGACGTTCGAACGGGCGCCTCGCGGCGCCCGTTTTGCGTTTACGTGGCATTTACGTGGCGTTCATGCGGCGCTCACCGGCGCGCTGTCGGCAAACGCGCGCAGTTCGTCGCCCGCGAGCCGGTAGCGCACCCATTCGCTCTGCGGCGCCGCGCCGACGCTCTCGTAGAAGCGGATCGCCGGCTCGTTCCAGTCGAGCACGCTCCACTCGAAACGCCCGCAGCCCGACTCGACCGCGATCCGCGCGAGCGCCTTCAGCAGCCGCAGCCCGGCGCCCGCGCCGCGAAAACGCGGCGACACGTACAGGTCCTCGAGATACAGCCCCTGCCGGGCGAGCCACGTCGAATACGAGAAGAAATACACGGCGAAGCCGGCCGGCTCGCCGTCGACCTCGCAGATCAGCGCGCGCGCCGGCGATCCGTCGCCGAACAGGCTGCGCTCGAGCGACGCGGGCGTCGCGACCACTTCGTGCTCCGCCTTCTCGTAGACGGCCAGTTCGGTAATGAAACGCAGGATCTGCGGCACGTCGGCGACGGTGGCGGAACGAATGTCGATTTGCACGGGATGAGCCCTCCTCCGGCCCGGACTTGAAACGGAAAGCGGCGCCGCGCAGCCGCGCTGGCGCCAATCAGATCGTCATGCTACGTTCACGCAGCGCCTGCAGGAAGTGCAGGTTTTTCATCCTGACCTGAACATGATGCATCCCGACCTGCGCCGTCTCGACCTGAACCTGCTGCTCGTGTTCGACGCGCTGTACCGCCACCGGTCCGTCGCCGCGGCCGCGCACGAGCTCGCATTGAGCCCGTCCGCGCTGAGCCACGCGCTCGCGCGGTTGCGCGACGCGATCGGCGATGCCCTGTTCGTGCGCCTCGGCAACGAGATGCAGCCGACCGTGCGCGCCGACGACATCGCCACCTGGGCCGGCGACGCGCTCGACGCGATGTCGAAGGGGCTTGCCCGCGCGCGCCGCTTCGATCCCGCGCAAAGCGACCGCACGTTCGTGTTCGCGGCGACCGACTACACGGCATTCGCGGTACTGCCGGCGTTTCTCGCGCGCATCCAGCATGTCGCGCCGCGGTTGCGGATCCGCGTCGTGCATTCCGACCGGAAGATCTCCGTCGACGAACTCGCGGCCGGCCGCATCGATTTCGCGCTCGGCTACCACGAGGAATCGGCGGCCGACGCGCCGGGCATCGAGGACTTCGACTGGTTCTCCGACGACTACGTCGTCATCGCGAGCGCCGCGCATCCGGACGTCCGCCGGCGGCTCACGCTCGACCAGTACCTGGCGGCACGCCACGTGGTCGTCACGCCGTGGAACGAGTCGCGCGGCGTCGTCGACCACGTGCTCGACCGGCTCGGCCTCGCACGGCAAGTCGCCGTGCAGTTGCCGACCGTGCTGGCCGCGCCGTTCCTGATTGCGGAATCCGCGCTGCTGATGACCGTGCCGAACCGCGCCGCGCAGGCGCTGCGGCACGCGGCGCCGATCCGCATCTTTCCGGCGCCGTTCGAGATCCCGCGCTACACCGTGAAGGTCTACTCGCACGCGAAGCACGCACGCACCGATGCGCATCGCTGGATTCGCACGCAGTTGCTCGAAGCGAGGCCGGAGCCTGCCTGACCGGAGCGCGCCGGCGCACCGCGTCGCGCGTTGCCGTGCCAGCGCGACAGGCACGGGCCGGCGACGTCCGGTGCCCGCCCAATCATTACGAAATACTTACCAATTCCTCTTGTATGGCGCTTACGCCCGCGCCCCCTGCAACGTCAATAGTGGCAATCCTTGATCCATGTTTGCGAAAGCTGTGTCTCCCTTGTGGGACAAGGGTTTTCCGTTAATTGCAAACCCTCGGCGCACCTGTTGCCCACCGTGTTGCATGGCAATTTGGCGACAGGTGTTAGTCAAACAACGATTTCCATCGCCACAAAATTGTATTTTTGCTAAATTAGTAACCAAAGTAGCAAAACGAAGTTCGTGAAATGTAGTTTAGCTTCACGACACTACAAGGAGACCCCGCAGGCCGACCCGGCTGCGCGGGACCGCTCAACGGTTTTCCGTCCGCTTGCCCGCGTGCTGCGCTTACCGGCCCTGCACGAGGTCTCCCTGGTTATCCCGCTTTTGCCCGGCGCTCGCGCTCCGGGCATCTCGTGCAGTCTGGGTTGACTTTTTGACAGGGTATGGAGGAGATGATGAAGAAAGCTTTGGTCGCGGCCGCGCTGATGGCTGCTGGGGTGGTGACGGCGCACGCGCAGAGCAGCGTCACGCTGTATGGTCGCCTGGATGCCGGCCTCGAGTACCTGAACGGCCTGCAAAACGGCCACCAGGTGCGCGCGGAAAGCGGCGACTGGGGCACCAGCCTGTGGGGCTTGAAGGGCACCGAAGACATCGGCGGCGGCAACAAGATCCTGTTCCACCTCGAAGGTGCGTTCAATACGATGACGGGCGGCTTCAGCGGCTCGATCTGGGATCGTTATGCGACGGTCGGTATCTCGAACGACCGCTACGGTACGCTGCTGCTGGGTCGTGAACTCGCGATCGCCAACGGCGTGTGGGACTTCGACCCGTTCGGCCAGTCGGCCTGGTCGACGGCATCGCTGGTGCGCGGTCGCAACTGGAACAAGACCAGCAACAACGTGTCGTACCAGTCGCCGCAGTTCTACGGCCTCGACTTCTACGGCCAGTTCTCGTTCTCCAACTCGACCAGCTTCAACGGCAACACGACGGCCGGCCAACCGGGCCGTGCAGCCGGCGCACAGGTCACCTATACGAATTCGCTGTTCCAGTTGCGCGGCATCTACGACGAAACGCGCGACAGCAACGGCCGCTTCTCGGACGTGTTCAACTACTCGCGTGAATACTTCGCGGGCGTGAACGTGTTCCTCGGCCAGTTCAAGGTTCAGGCCGCTTACCAGGCCTCGCGCGCGGACGGCAGCGGCGGCCCGGCAGTGAACGCCGGCGTGACGGGCACCCAGCAGGTCTGGGGCGGCGTGACGTGGCAGGCAACGCCGGCAGCGGCGCTGATCGCGGCCGTGTATCACGTGAACGCGAACCACGGCGGCGGCAACGCGAACATCTACACCGTCGGCGGCTCGTACAACATCTCGAAGCGCACGCTGTTCGACCTGCAGGTCGCGACGGTGCGCAACAGCAAGAACGCCAACTTCGGCCTGAACGCGAACGGCGCCGGTACGGCCGTGTCGACGGGCAACCCGAATCCGGGCGGCAGCCAGACCGGCGTCTACGCCGGCATCCAGCACCTGTTCTGATCAGGCGCCGTCAAAGAACGATTCGGCAACACTTTCCACGCTGCTGCGAGAGGCGCGTATCGGTGCGGTACCCACCCGGGTATCGCACCGTTTTTTATTGGCGGGGCCTGAAACGGCCCGCTGACGAATACGGCGCTCAGACGGCCGCTTCGTTCTCTTCGCCGGTGCGGATGCGGATCACGCGCTCGACATCCGACACGAAGATCTTGCCGTCGCCGATCTTGCCGGTGCGCGCCGCGCCGATCACCGCGTCGATCACCTGGTCGACCTGCGCTTCCGCGACGACGACCTCGATCTTCATCTTCGGCAGGAAGTCGACGACATATTCGGCGCCGCGATACAGCTCGGTATGCCCCTTCTGGCGGCCGAAGCCCTTCACTTCCGTCACGGTCAGGCCCGTGAGACCCACTTCGGCGAGCGCTTCGCGGACTTCGTCCAGCTTGAACGGCTTGATGATGGCAGTGATGCGTTTCATGGTGGTTGTCCCCCAATGCTCGTTTGGATGAAAAATCGCGACCCCGATTGTAAGCCTGCGAGCCGCATGCGGCCCAGCACGGCTCAGTCGAGGCGTTCGGTAAAACGTGACGTGATCGGGTAGCGCCAGTCACGCCCGAATGCGCGATGCGTGACGCGAATGCCGATCGGCGCCTGGCGGCGCTTGTATTCGTTGATCTTGATGAGCCGCGTCACGCGTTCGACGTCCGCCTGCGCATAACCGGCCGCGACGATCTCGGCGAGCGGCCGATCCTCTTCCATGTACATCCGCATGATCGCGTCGAGTACGTCGTACGGCGGCAGGCTGTCCTGGTCGGTCTGGTTCTCGCGCAGCTCGGCCGACGGCGCACGCGTGAGGATCCGCTCGGGGATCACGTCGCGCAGGGCATAGTCGGCCGTTTCGTTGCGATAGCGGCAGAGCCGGTACACGAGCGTCTTCGCGATGTCCTTGATCACCGCGAAGCCGCCGGCCATGTCGCCGTACAGCGTGCAGTAGCCGACCGCCATCTCGCTCTTGTTGCCGGTCGTCAGCACGATCGAGCCGAACTTGTTCGACAGCGCCATCAGCAGCGTGCCGCGGATGCGCGCCTGGATGTTCTCTTCCGTCGCGTCTTCCGCGCGGCCCGCGAACTCGCCCGCGAGCGATGCGCGGAATGCGTCGAACATCGGCGCGATCGCGATCTCGTCGTAGCGCACGCCGACGCGCCGCGCCATGTCCGCCGCGTCGGTGGTCGAGATGTCGGCCGTGAAGCGCGACGGCATCATCACCGCGCGCACGCGCCCGGGCCCGAGCGCATCGCATGCGACCGCGAGCACCAGCGCCGAATCGACACCGCCCGACAGCCCGATCAGCACGCCCGGAAAGCCGTTCTTGCCGATGTAGTCGCGCACGCCGGTCACGAGCGCGCGGTACACCTGCGCGTCGGTCGACAGCTCGGGCGCGATCGCGCCGGGCAGCGGCCGCGCGCCGTCGAATTCGACGATCGCGTGCCCTTCGTCGAACTGCGGCATCCTCGCGACGAGCGCGCCCTGCGCGTCGAGCACGAACGAGCCGCCGTCGAATACGAGTTCGTCCTGGCCGCCGACGAGGTTCACGTACACCATCGGCAGCCCGGTTTCGCGAATCCGCGCGCGCAGGATGTCGACGCGCACCGCTTCCTTGTTCATGTGGTACGGCGAGCCGTTCGGGATCAGCAGCACCTGCGCGCCGGCCGCCTTCGCGATCTGCGCGGCCGATGCATGCCACGCATCCTCGCAGATGATCACGCCGTACTTCACGCCGTTCAGCTCGAACACGAGCGGCTCGGCGTCCGTCGCGAAGTAGCGCTTCTCGTCGAACACCTCGGTGTTGGGCAGGTCCTGCTTGCGGTAGGTGCCGACGATCTCGCCGCCGACGATCAGCGATACCGCGTTGTAGGTATCGGTGGGCGGCACGCCGCGCTCGATCGGGCGGTTTGCATTACCATCGACGGCTGGCGCATGCGGATCGCCGCCCGGCGCAGCGCGCAACGGATGGCCGACCAGCACCGCGAGCCCGTCGAACGCCTTCAAGGCGCCGGCGAGCGCGTCGAGCGCGGCGGCCGCCGCCGCGTAGAACGCCGGCCGCAGCAGCAGGTCTTCCGGCGGATAGCCGGACAGCGCAAGTTCGGGTGCGATCATCAGCTGCGCACCATCGTTGTGCGCGGCGCGTGCGGCCGCGACGATCCGCGCGACGTTGCCGGCGAAATCGCCAACGGTGACGTTGATCTGGGCGAGAGCGAGTCGGGTCTTCATGGCGGGATTGGCGCAGCCCGGCGGCGCGCCCTGAACGGCTGACGAAATCGTCCCGGTGCGGGCCACGCAGGCCCTCGCATCCGGCGACACAGAACGGTACGGATTCACGCTTGAAACACGAACGCATCGATTATCGCACGGGCATCCTGTCGTCCCCCGCGGAGGTGCCGGCCGACGAATGGAACGCACTGCTCGCCCGCGACGCGCAGCCGACGCCCTTCCTGCGCCACGAATTCCTCGACGCGCTGCACGTCGCGCGCTGCGCGGTCGACGACACCGGCTGGTCGCCGCATTTCGTCACGCTGACCGACGAGCGCACCGGCCGCCTCGCGGCCGCCGCGCCCGTCTACGCGAAGCAGCATTCGTACGGCGAATACGTGTTCGACTGGGCCTGGGCCGACGCGTACCAGCGCAACGACCTGCCCTACTACCCGAAGCTGCTGTGCGCGGTGCCGTTCACGCCCGTGCAGGGCACGCGCCTGCTCGCGGCCGACGACGATGCGCGCCGCCGGCTCGCGGCCACGCTGCTCGCATTCGCCGAGCAGAGCGACGTGTCGTCGCTGCACGTGCTGTTCCCGACCGGCGACGAAGCGGCGCTCCTCGAATCGATGGGCATGATGCTGCGCGAAGGCGTGCAGTTCCACTGGATCAACGACGGCTACCGCCACTTCGACGATTTCCTCGGCACGCTCGAGCAGAAGAAGCGCAAGAACATCCGCGCGGAGCGGCGCAAGGTGCACGAGGCGGGCGTGACGTTCCGGCGGCTGACCGGCGACCGGATCACCGACGCCGACTGGCGCTTCTTCTCGCGCTGCTACCGGCAGACCTATCGCGAACACTATTCGAGCCCGTACCTGAACCTCGACTTCTTCCGCACGATCGGTGCGACGATGCCCGAGAACCTGCTGCTCGTGATCGCGGAAGCCGGCGGCCAGCCGATCGCGAGCGCACTCGCCGTCTACCGGCGCGGCGAGAACGGCGGCGGCACGCTGTACGGCCGCTACTGGGGAGCGGTCGAGCACGTGCCGTGCCTGCATTTCGAGACGGCCTACTACCAGCTGCTCGAATTCTGCATCGAGGCCGGGCTCGACACGTTCGAAGGCGGCGCGCAGGGCGAACACAAGCTCGCACGCGGCTTCCTGCCGACCGTCACGCACTCCGCGCACTGGCTCGCGCACCCGGCATTCTCCGACGCCGTCGCGCGCTTTCTCGAACGCGAGACCGAGCATATCCACGCGTACGTCGACGAATTGCGCGAACACGATCCGTTCCGGCGCGGCGCCGGAACGTGACGGTACGTGCCGGCATGCGGCGAGACCACGACCGGCCTCGCCGCATGCCGCGCGGCCGCCCGGCTCAGTGCGCGGCGAGCGTCACCGTCGTCGACTGCGCCTGCGGGTCACGCGACGAAGCCGCCGCCGACAGCCCGTAGCTGCCCGCGGCGATCCGCCACGCATGCGCATTCGCATCCCACACCGCGAAGCGCTGCGCCGGCACCGCAACGCTGACGGTACGCGCCTCGCCCGGCTGCAGCGCGACCTTGGTCCAGCCGACGAGGCGCTTCGGCGGTTCGCCGAGCGACGCGGGCAGTGCCGCGTAGATCTGCACCGTCTGCGCACCGGCCCGCGCGCCGGTGTTCGTCACCGTCACGCCGACCGTCACGTTGCCTGCCGCATCGGCCCGCGCGGACATCGCCGACAACGCATACGTCGTGTACGACAGCCCGTAGCCGAACGGGAACAGCGGCTCGATCGCCTTCGCGTCGAACCAGCGATAGCCGTACGCGAGCCCTTCCGCGTAGACGGTCTGCGTGCGCGACGGATCGATCGCCGGCTGCGGCAGGTCAGCCTCCTGCTTCGGGAACGTCAGCGGCAGCCGGCCTGACGGGTTCGCATCGCCGAACAGCAGATCGGCGATTGCCTGGCCGCCCTGCGCGCCGGGATACCACGCTTCGAGCACGCCATGCACGTTCGCGAGCCACGGCATCAGCACGGGGCTGCCGTTCTCGAGCACGACGATCACGCGCTTCGCCTTCGCCGCGACCGCCGCAATCAGCACGTTCTGGTCGTATTGCTGGTTGTACGGATCGGCCTTCGCATCGGGCAGCGACAGGCTCGCGAGGTCGAGCCCTTCCGTCTGCCACTGCGTCGCGAACACGATCGCGACATCGGCCTGCGCGGCCGCGCTCGCCGCGGCATTCGCGTCGGTTCCGTCGAGGTAGCTGACCGCCGCGTTCGGCGCCTTCGCGCGAATCGCCGCGAGCGGCGCGGACTTGTACCACGTCGCACAGCCGCCGAACAGCGTGTCGGCGGGTTGCTGGCAGGTCGTCACCGCATTGCCGTCGATCGCCGGCACCGCGCCCGAGCCGCCGCCCGACAGCACGCCCGCGTCCGCATGCCCGCCGATCACGACGACCGACTTCAGCGCGCCGGCCGCCAGCGGCAGCACGGGCTGCGCATCGCCGGGCGCGGCCGCGTTCTTCAGCAGCACCGCGGATTGCCGCGCGATCGCGAGCGCATCGGCGTTGCCGGCCGCTTCGTCGATCGCGCCGCCCGGCTTCGGCGGTGCGTCCATCACGCCGATGCGGATCAGCGTGCGCAGCTTGCGCTGCACCATGTCGTTCAGCCGTGCGGCCGACACGCTGCCGGCCTGCAGCGCCGCACGCAGCTTCGTGTTGAAGAACGAGCCGAGCGGTGCGTTGTTGTCGTCCGCCGCGCCCGGCTCCTCCTCGTCGAGCCCCGCCTGCACGGCCGCGACCGTCGAATGCGTCGCGCCCCAGTCGGACTGCACGACGCCCTTGAAGCCCCATTCGTTCTTCAGCACCGTGGTCAGCAGATACGGGTTCTCGCACGCGTACACGCCGTTCAGCTTGTTGTACGAGCACATCACGTTGCCCGGCTGGCCGTCCTTCACGCCGATCTCGAACGCGAGCAGTTCGGCCTCGCGCATGGTCCGCTCGTCGACGACCGAATCGATCGTCATCCGGTTGGTTTCCTGGTCGTTGAACGCGAAATGCTTGATCGTCGCGATCACCTTCTGCGCCTGCGTCGCCTGGGTGCGCGCGGCGCTCAGCGTGCCCGCCAGCACCGGATCCTCGCCCATGTATTCGAACGTGCGGCCGTTGCGCGGCTCGCGCGCGAGGTTCACGCCGCCGCCGAGCCCTTCCGCGAACCCGAGCGCACGCAGTTCGAGCGCGATACGCGTGCCGTAGGTGCCGGCGAGCGCCGGGTCCCACGTCGCCGCGAGCGCGACCGGCGCCGGCAGCGCGGTCACGCGCGCGTTCTTCACGTTCACGCCGCCCGCCGAATCGGCGCTGCTGACGGCCGGAATGCCGAGCCGCGGCACGCCCGGGATGTAGCTCGCGCCATTGAGTGCGTCGGCCGGGAACGGGCCGCCCAGGTCGAGCGCCGGCAGGCCCGTGCCGTGCACGAGCTGCAGTTTCTCGTCGGTCGTCAGTTGCGCGACGAGCGCGGCCGCGCGCTGGTCGGCCGCGGCATCGGGGTCGGCCGGCGCGGCCGGACCCGCGTGGATGTCGTCGCCGCCGCACGACGCGAGCAGCACCGTGAGCGCGCACGCGGACGCAATCGTCGAACACCGGAACAGCGAAGTTTTCATTGATCCTCCTGAATCGTTCTGTTGTACTTGTCGCCACACTCCAGCGTCCGAGTCTAAAAATTGACCGGTCACCACGCTTGACCGGCAGGAGCATGCGTTGACCTCTCGCAGCGGGGACAAACCCGAACGGCATGACGAAGGGGGACAGACATGGAGTTGCAACAGAAATCGGTATCCGTGCGGATCTACCGCTGGCTGTGCGAAGACGCGCGCGCGAACGGCATCGATCTCGCACCGCTTTACGACACGCTCGGCATCGGTCCGGCCGAGCTTGCCGACGACACGCGCCGCATCGCGGGCGACCGGCACGTCGCCGCGATGCGGCTCACGAGCGCATGGCCGCTGTCGTGGCATCGCCCGCCGCCGCAGGTCGTGCCGTGGCTCGTGCCGTTCCCGGAACTCGCGGGCGTCACGTGCAACGCGGCGACACTGCGCGACGCGCTGCACGGCTACCTGCACTATCGCGAGCTGATCGGCAACGTCGACTGGGTCTTCGCGCATGAGAACGGCGACGCGATCGCGCTCGAATACGTGAACGAAGGCGACGGCCGGCACGCGGGCAGCGCGTTCGCGAACCTCGCGATCCTCGCCGCGCTCGCCCGCCTGTACGATCCGCACGTGTGCGTCGACGACGCCGCCTTCGCCGGCCGCGCGTTCGCACCCGCCGCCGCGCTGCGCGACATGCTCGGTGCACCGATGTCGTTCGATGCCGCGCACAACCGCATCGTGCTGCGCTCCGCGCACTTCGACACGCCGTTCGAACGCTACAACGCGCCGCTCGCCGGCATTCAGCGTCACGCGGCCGACGCCGCGCGCGAGCGTGTACGCGTGCGCTCGACGTTCGGCTCGTCGGTCGAGCAATGCGTGCGCGACTGGCTGCGTACTGCCGACGAAGCCGATGTACCGACCGACACGCTGATGCAGCACGTGTGCACGCGCTTCGCGATGTCGCGCTGGACGCTGCGCCGGCGGCTGCATCGCGAGGCGGTCGGCTTTCATGCGCTCGTCGCGCAGGCGCGGCTCGGCGAGGCGCGCGACCTGCTGCTGAATACGCAACTGCCGATCGGCGAGATCGGCGTGCGCGTCGGCTTCCGTTCGACGAGCGCGTTCACGCGCTTCTTCACGCGCGAACTCGGCGCAGCGCCGAGCCGTTTTCGCGACGGGCACGGCGATCGATGGCGTTGACGCGCGCCTTTTCTGAGACACTGGCGGCTTCGCATCCCGCCGCCCTGCCATGTCCTGGTTTCTGTACCTGATCGAATGCGCCGACGACAGCATCTACACGGGCATCACGACCGATGTCTCCGCGCGCTTCGACGAGCACGCGTCCGGCAAGGGCGCGCGCTACACGCGCTCGCACAAGCCGCGCGCGGTGCTCGCGTCGTTTCCGCTGCCCGACCGGTCGATCGCATCGCGGGCCGAGTACTGGGTGAAGCGGCTCACGGCCGCGCAGAAACGCGAACTGGCGGCCGGGATCCGGACGCTCGAGTCGGTGTTGCCGGCCGGGATGCCGATCGACGGGAACGTCGATGCGGCCGGGTTGAAGGCAGGGTTGAAGGCCGGTAAGCGCGGGCCAAAGAAGGCGAAGGCGCAGTCTGTCGACATCGCGGCGCAGGCCGCTGAAACGGACAAGCCCGTCAAGAAAGCCGCGAAGGCCGGGAATGACGGGAAAGCGTCCGTGCCCGCAAAAACCGTGAAGCGCGGACAGGCCGCGCAGGCGCCCAAGAAGACCAAGGCCACGCCTGCCACGAAGCGTGCGAAGACCGACGACGCGGCCGAAGTGAAAAAGGGCTCGTCTCGCGGCAAGGCGGCCACGAAGGCCACGAAGGCCGCACCGAAGCAGAAAGCGCCGGCAGCCGGCGGCAAGTCCGTCGCCAAACCACGCACCGACGTTGCTTCCGCGCCGGCGCGCAGCCGCGAATCGCCAACAAAGACCACCATCGACGCGGTCGAAACCCCGGCGAATCCGGTCACCGCCACCGGCCGCGCCACGCGCGCGAATCGTGCGAGAAGCGCATCGAACGCGAACGCCCTGCCTGCGCCGGCCCCCGCGCGCCCCCGAAAGAAGGCCACCCCGGGCGCCGGCCCGCGCACAAAACAAAACCGCGCGGCCTCCTGACGAGACACGCGCGGTTTGCGTTCCGAACGAACCGGCCGCGAGGCCGGCCAGCCGGCTTACTTCTTGTAGTTCGCTGCGCCGTCGGCGATTTCCTTGTGCGCGGCTTCGATGCCGGCCCAGCCTTCGACCTTCACCCACTTGCCCTTCTCGAGCGCCTTGTATTGCTCGAAGAAGTGCTTGATCTGGTCCTTCAGGTACTCGGGCACGTCGTCGATCGACTTCAGGTTGGCCGTCATCGGGCAGACCTTGTCGTGCGGCACCGCGACCAGCTTCGCGTCGACGCCCGACTCGTCGGTCATCTGCAGCATGCCGAGCACGCGCGAACGCACGATCGAGCCTGCCAGCAGCGGGAACGGCGTGATCACCAGCACGTCGACCGGATCGCCGTCGCCCGACAGCGTCTGCGGGATGTAGCCGTAGTTCACCGGATAGCGCATGCCCGTGCCGATGAAACGGTCGACGACGAGGAGGCCCAGTTCCTTGTCCGCCTCGTACTTCACCGGGTCGCTTTGCGCGGGAATCTCGATGATCACGTTGAAATCTTGCGGCAGGTCCTTGCCGGCCGGAACATGGTTGAAGCTCATGAGCACTCTCTGTAGGTCGATGGGAATTCGGGACAGGGCGCCGCGGCCGATGCATCGCCGCAGGCGTCCCCCAACGGAATGCGCCATTATAGCCAATCGACCGGTGGCGTCCGGATGACGATCGGCGCGATAATCGTTCCCGATGTCCGGCCGTCGAACCACCGGCCGCGTTGCATGGAATCGGCGTCGGCGCCGGAGCACCGTCGGCGGTCGACGCGAAGACAGGAGCACGCATGGAAGAGGCGAAGCACTTCATCGCAGGCGAATGGACGTTGCCTGCGCAACTGGAAACCATCGCGGTCGTCGATCCGTCCGACGGCCAGCCGTTCGCAGCCATTGCCCGCGGCACGGCGCCCGACATCGAGCGTGCGGTCGCCGCGGCCCGCGACGCGTTCGCGGGCCCATGGGGCGCCAAAAGCGCCGCCGAGCGCGGCCGCGTGCTGATGCGGCTGTCGGCGCGCGTGGCCGATTCCCTCGAGGAACTCGCCACGATCGAGGCACGCGACACCGGCAAGCCGCTCAAGCAGGCACGCGCGGATGCCGCCGCGCTCGCGCGCTACTTCGAGTTCTACGCAGGCGCGGCCGACAAGCTGCACGGCGAAACCCTTCCCTACCAAGCCGGCTACACCGTGCTGACGGTGCGCGAGCCGCACGGCGTCACGGGCCACATCGTGCCGTGGAACTACCCGATGCAGATTTTCGGGCGCAGCGTCGGCGCCGCGCTCGCGGCCGGCAATGCATGCGTCGTCAAGCCGGCCGAGGATGCGTGCCTGTCGTTGCTGCGCGTCGCCGAGCTGGCCGCCGAGGCCGGGCTGCCGGCCGGCGCGCTCAACATCGTCACCGGCTACGGCCATGAGGCCGGCGCCGCGCTCGCGCGCCATCCCGGCATCGACCACATCTCGTTCACGGGCTCCCCGGCCACCGGCAAGCTGGTCACGCAGATGGCGGCCGAGAACCACGTACCCGTCACGCTCGAACTCGGCGGCAAGTCGCCGCAGATCGTGTTCGCCGATGCCGACCTCGAGGCGGCGCTGCCCGTGCTCGTATCGGCGATCGTGCAGAACGGCGGGCAGACCTGCTCGGCCGGCAGCCGCGTGCTGATCGAGCGCGCGGTGTACGAGCCGCTCGTCGAGCGGCTCGCCACCGCGTTCAACGGGCTGCGCGTCGGCCCGAGCCGCGCCGACCTCGACTGCGGCCCGCTGATCAACGCGAAGCAGCAGCAGCGCGTGTGGGATTTCCTGTCCGACGCGCAGCACGACGGCATTCCGATGGCCGCGCATGGGCAGGTCGTCGCCGAGGCACCCGAAAGCGGCTTCTACCAGGCACCCGCGCTGTTGCGCGACGTGCCGCCGTCGCACCGGCTCGCGCAGGAGGAAGTGTTCGGCCCCGTGCTCGCCGCGATGCGTTTCGTCGACGAAGACGAAGCCGTCGCGCTGGCGAACGGCACGCCGTACGGCCTCGTCGCGGGCATCTGGACGCGCGACGGCGCACGCCAGATGCGTATCGCGCGGCGCCTGCGGGCCGGCCAGGTGTTCATCAACAACTATGGCGCGGGCGGCGGCGTCGAGCTGCCGTTCGGCGGTGTCGGCCATTCGGGGCATGGCCGCGAGAAAGGCTTCGAGGCACTGTACGGCTTCACCGCGCTGAAAACGATCGCGATCCGGCACGGCTGAACACGCGGCAAGCAGGACGCGGCATGCGGCCGGCAGCGCGCGGCCGCATGCCGAAGCACGACGACACTAAATCCAGCACAGGAGACACACCATGCGGTTGAGCGGCAAGACGGCCATCGTCACGGGCGGCGGCTCGGGGTTCGGCGAAGGCATCGCGAAGACATATGCGCGCGAAGGCGCGAACGTCGTCGTCAACGACCTGAACGGCGCGGCGGCCGAGCGTGTCGCGAGCGAGATCGCGCTCGCGGGCGGCAAGGCAATCGCGGTGGCCGGCGACGTGTCGCGGCAGGACGACTGGCACGCGCTGCTGCAGGCGACGCTCGACGATTTCCACGCGGTGCAGATCGTCGTGAACAACGCGGGCACCACGCACCGCAACAAGCCGGTGCTCGACGTGACGGAGGCCGAATTCGACCGCGTGTACGCGGTCAACATGAAAAGCCTGTTCTGGTGCGTGCAGACCTTCGTTCCGTACTTCCGCGGGCGGGGCGGCGGCGTGTTCGTGAACGTCGCGTCGACGGCCGGCGTGCGGCCGCGGCCGGGCCTCGTCTGGTACAACAGCACGAAGGGCGCGATGATCACCGCGAGCAAGTCGCTCGCGGCCGAACTCGGCGCCGACCGCATCCGCGTGAACTGCATCAACCCCGTGCTCGGCGAAACCGCGTTGATGACGGAGTTCATGGGCTGCGAGGATACCCCCGAGAACCGCAGCCGCTTCCTCGCGACGATCCCGCTCGGCCGCTTCTCGACGCCGCAGGACATCGCGAACGCGGCGCTGTACCTGGCATCCGACGAGGCCGAGTTCATCACGGGCGTCTGTCTCGAAGTCGACGGCGGGCGCTGCATCTAGCCGTATCCCCCTTGCCGCAGCGTGCCGCGGCCGGCAACCGCCGCGGCACACGCGCATGGCTTCGCACGACTCCGGACCAGGCACCGCTACGCCTTCTCCGGCCAATTACAAGGACAGGAGACAACATGGCAACATCGACGCAGTCGCTGCCGGGCTCGTCCGGCGCATTCGAGGAAGCAACCTATCGCAAGGTGTCGTGGCGGCTCGTGCCGCTCCTGCTGCTGTGCTACGTGGTCGCGTATCTCGACCGCGTGAACGTCGGCTTCGCGAAGCTGCAGATGGCGAGCGACCTGAATCTCAGCGACACCGTCTACGGGCTCGGCGCCGGAATCTTCTTCTTCGGCTATTTCCTCTTCGAAGTACCGAGCAACATCATCCTGCACAAGGTCGGCGCGCGCGTGTGGATCGCCCGCATCATGGCGACGTGGGGCGTGATCTCGATCCTGACGATGTTCGTCACGACGCCCGCGATGTTCTACGTGATGCGCTTCCTGCTCGGCGTCGCCGAGGCAGGCTTCTTCCCCGGCGTGATCCTCTACCTCACCTACTGGTATCCCGCGCACCGGCGCGGCCGGATGACGACGTTCTTCATGACGGCGGTCGCGTTGTCCGGCGTGATCGGCGGGCCGATCTCGGGCTTCATCCTGAAGGCGTTCGACGGCGTGAGCGGCTGGCACGGCTGGCAATGGCTGTTCCTGCTCGAAGGCATCCCGTCGGTGCTCGCCGGCGTGCTCGTGTTCTTCTCGCTCGACGAGCGGATCTCGAAGGCGAAGTGGCTGACCGACGAGGAAAAGGCGCTGCTCACCCGCAACGTCGACGCGGAGGAAGCGACCAAGGAAGACCTGCCGCTCGGCACCGTGATGTCGAGCCCGCGCGTGTGGCTGATGGCGCTGATCTATTTCTCGTTCGTGATGGGGCTCTACGGCGTCGGCTTCTGGCTGCCGACGATCATCAAGGCCACCGGCGTGACCGACACGTTCATGATCGGCCTGCTGTCGGCGATTCCGTATGCGGCCGCGGTGGTCGCGATGATCCTGATCGCGCGCAGCGCGGACCGGCACCGCGAACGCCGCTGGCACGTCGCGATTCCGGCCGCGATCGGCGCGTTCGGGCTCGTGCTGTCGGTGGTCTGGGCGCACCAGACCGCGCTCGCGATGCTCGGCCTCACGCTCGCGACGATCGGCATCCTGACCACGCTGCCGCTGTTCTGGAGCCTGCCGACCGCGTTCCTCGGCGGCACGGCGGCCGCTGCCGGCATCGCGATGATCAACTCGATCGGCAACCTCGCCGGCTTCCTGAGCCCGTACCTGATGGGCTGGCTCAAGCAGGCGACGGGCGCCAACGATTCGGGCATGTACATGCTCGCCGGGTTCCTCGTGCTCGGCGGGCTGCTCGCGCTGTCGGTGCCGAAGCGGCTGGTCGACAAATGACACGGGGCGCATCGGCGCCTCCCTGCCGGCGGACGATCCGCCCCGGAAACGCCCCGCTGGCCGGAACCGCTCCGGCCAGCGGGGCGTTTCTGCTTCCACATGCGTGCCGCCCGGACGATGCCGGCGCGGTATCCCGCCAGCTCTGATGCCATGATTCCCGCAATACCCCCAATTGATCCTTATTTCATGGAACAATAGGGAACATATTGAGCATCACGAGCCGATCATGTTCCATACCGTCGACGAGTCCGCCGCCCGCCTGCGCCTCCACCCGAAGACCGTCCTGCGCTTCATCCGCGAGGGCAAGCTGCGTGCGACGCGGGTCGGCCGCGCCTACCGCATCCTCGACACCGACCTCGCCGCGTTCGCGCAAACCGAGCCGGCCGCGCCCGTGCCGCGTGCGGTGCGCGTCACCAGCATCGTCGACATTCCGGACGCGTCGCAGTCGCTGCACCAGTACCTGTCGCGATCGCTGCATGCGATGGCGTCCGGCCGCACGTCGTACGTCGATCCCGTGCGGATCGACGTCACGTTCGATCCCGCCGCGAGCCAGGTCAAGATCATCGTCGCCGCGACGCCGGCCGACACGGCCGTGCTGATGTCGTCGCTCGAGGCGCTGCTGCAGCAAAGCGGGACATGAGCGCGATCTTCAGGTCGCCGCGCCATGCACGCGCCATTCGCGCGGCTTACGACGCCGCGCTGTCGCACTGGCCGGCCGGGCATCGGCGCGTCACGGTGCAGACGCGCCATGGCGCGACGCACGTGATCACCTGCGGCCCCGAGCACGCGCCGCCGGTCGTGCTGATCCACGGCGCGCAGACGACGGCGGCGAGCTGGCAGCATTACGCGGCGCAATGGTCGACACACTTCCGGCTCCATGCGATCGACGTGATCGGCGAAGCAGGACCGAGCGCGCCGTCGCGACTGCCGCTTGAGGGCGACGCGCATGCGCAGTGGCTCGACGACGTGCTGGACGGCCTGCAGGTGTCACGTGCCGCGTTCGTCGGCATCTCGCTCGGGGCACGAACGGCGCTCGACTTCACGTTGCGGCGGCCGGCACGCGTGACGCGGCTCGCGCTGCTCTGCCCGTCCGGCATCGGCCGGCAGAAGCGGTTTCTGTGGTGGGCGCTGCCGCTGTTACTGCTCGGCGATGCCGGGCGCGCGTGCGTGCGACGGCGCGTGCTCGGCCGCCTGCCGCCCGCGTCGACGGCGGCCGAACGTGACACGCTCGCGCTGATGCACGCCGTCGATCGCGGGTTTTGCCCGCGCATCGAACCGATTCCGGTGTTCGCCGACAACGTGCTGCGCACGCTGTCGGTGCCCACGCTGGCGATCGTCGGCGGCCGCGACGTGATGCTCGACTCGCGCGACACGCGTGAGCGCCTGACGCGTCTCGTGCCGCACGCGCAGATCCTGTTTCTTCCCGAGCAGCCCCACTTCATCCGCGGGCAACGCGACACCGTACTCGCGTTTCTCGCGTCGACGGAAACCATCGACATGCCCCACCGAATCGTTCAGGCAGCCGGCCGCCGCGTGCTGGTCCGTGATCCCTCCGCCGCCGTCGTGCAGCGGGAAAGCGATGCGCTCGACCTCGTCGCCCTCGCGCACGAGCACGAAGCCGACTGGATCGCGGTGCCCGCGGACGCGCTGCACGACGACTTCTACCGGCTCGAAAGCGGCCTCGCGGGCGCCGTCCTGCAGAAGCTCGTCAACTACGGCGTCAGGCTCGGCGTGGTCGGCGACATCGAGCGCTGGCTCACCCGCAGCGAAGCGTTCCGCGCACTCGTGCGCGAATCGAATCGCGGGCAATCGGTGTGGTTCGTCGCCAGCGAGGACGACCTGCTGCGCAAGCTAGACGCATGACGTGTCGTCCGGGCCCGCCCTGGACGAAAAAAAGCCCCGAAGGCCTTCCGGCATTCGGGGCTTTCTTGCGCGGGTTGCGCGGGCCGCCTGCGGCAGGCAGCCACGCCGCCCGCGTCAGACCACGGTGATCGCGAGCGCGCTTTCGCGGTAGTGCTTCGCGGCCTTGTCGGTTTCGCCGAGATGCTCGAACAGGCGCGCGAGCGCACGATGCGCACGCACCTTCAGCGCCTCGTTGTCGGCGAGCTTCAGCGCCGATTCGAGGAACGACTGCGCCTTGCCCCACAGCTGCTGCTGCTGGCACAGGCGGCCGAGCGCGAACAGCAGGTCGGCATCCTCCGGGTGATCCTTCTTCCACCCTTCGGCCTTCTGGATCAGCGGCAGCGCATCGGCGCCGGCCGTATCCGGGTAACGGCGCAGCAGGCGCGCATCCCAGTTGTGGGCAAGCGCGTCCTCGACGATGCGGCGCGCTTCGTTGCGGCGCTCGAGCGGAACGAGAAGATCGGCCGCGAGATCGGCGAGACGCGGCGACTGGCGCTCGACCGGCGACAGCGACTGCCACACCTCGAGCAGCGCGTCCGGGTCGTGCCGGCGTTCGCGCAGCAGGTTTTCCGCAGCCTGCTGGCGCAGCCGCACGGCCGCGGCCGGATGCAGCGCCTCGCGCTTCTCGAGCGCCTTCGCAAGCTTCAGCACCTCGGCCCAGTTTTTCAGCTGCTGCTGCGCGCGCAGCGCAACCTGCTGCGCATGGATACGCTTGCCGCCCGCCTGCAGGTCGGCCAGCGCGGCGAGCGCGCCGTCGGCATCGCGCGCGTCCGCGCGCATGTCGGCCGCGGCGAGCAGCCGTGCGTCCTGCCACTCGGGTGCGTCGACCTTCGACAGCCAGTCGTCGCGACGCGTGTACTCGTGCATCCGGTGCGCGGCAGTCGCCGCGACGAGACTCGCCGCGCCCTGGTTCGCGTCGACCGACAGCGCTTCACGCGCGGCCTTCTCCGCGCGCGAGAAGCGGCCCGCGTACAGGTTCGCGATCGCGTCGCGCAGCGATGCCTGCGCCTTCTCGTTGCGCGAACGCGCGCGATACGCGGCGACCCGCTGCGGCATGCGCCAGATGTTGCGCACGATGCGCAGCAGCGCATACACGACGATGAACAGCACGACGATGGCGATCACGAACAGGTTCAGCGACACGTCGATCCGGTACGGCGGATAGACGAGCAGCACCTGCCCCGCGTCGAAACGGCCGACGGTGGCGAGCGCAGCGGCGATCGCGAACAGGACCGCGAGCCAGACGATTCCTCGAAGCGTCATCGTTACCCCCGGCTCTTGAACTGCTGAACGGCGTTCAGGCTCGTGTTCAGGTTCGGCACCGCGACCGTCAGCGATGCGCCGTCAACCTGCTTGAGCAGATCCTCGACGGTCTGCGTGTCCTTCGATGCCTGGTCGAAATACTTCCCGAGCGACGCCTGCGCGGCGTGCAGGTCGGCCTTCATCGCGCCGTCGTTGCGCGCGAGCAGCGACAGGCGCGCGGTCAGCAGGCGCAGCTTCACGTTCTCGCGCACGAAGTAACCCTGGTCGGGCGACGCGAGCATCGCGTCCGCGTTGTCGATCCGGCGCACCTGCACGAGCCCCTTCAGCTGCTGGCCGAGGCCGGCCGAGAAGTCGTGCCACCACACCTTCCAGCGCGGCTCGCCGGCCACGGCCGACGATGCGGCCACGGCCGGCGCAGCCTTCGGCGCTTCGTGCGGGACGATCGCCTCGCCGGACAGCGGCAGCGCGTCGATCTTCGCGATCGCGTCGTCGAGCTTGATCGCGAGGCCCGTGAGGTCGGCCGCCGGTGCGGCCTTCAGCTTCTCGATGTCCAGCGCGAGCGCCTTGCGCACCGTGACGGCCTGCGCGCTCTGCGAGGTGGCGAGGCGTGCGTCGGCATTCTGCAGCGCGATCAGCGCGAGCTGCGTGTTGCCGGTCAGCTGAAGCTGCTGGCTCGCGCTCGACAGCATCTGGTCGACTTCCTCGAGCATCCACGCATCGCGGTTGCGCGACAGGTCCTGGTATTGCTGCTGCAGCGCCTGCTGCGCGCTCTGCGCGTCGGCGAGCTTGCCGTCGAGCTGCGCGAGCTGCGTGTCGACCTGGTGCGTACTCGCCAGCGCCTGCTCGGTCTTCATCCGCGTTTCGGCCGTCTGCGCGTCGAGCGCCTTCTGGCGCGCGACGAACGTGCCATCGAGCCGGTCGATCTTGCGGTTCAGCGCGTAGCCGCCGACGCCCGCCGCGCAGCCGAGCACGACGACGACGAACCACAGCACCGCGCTGCCGCCGCGGCGCGCGGGCGGTTCGGACGCCATATAGGCGGGACGGGACGGCGGTGCGGATGCAGCGGCCGGCTGGGAAGCGACGCTTTTGGAATCGTTGGTATCTGTCATGCGTTTAGTCACCGGTGCGGCTGTCGCCGGTTGGACGGCCTCGTCGGCCATCGTTCGAAACGCGCGGACGATGCGCTCATCGCCCGCGCCGGTCAGCGTAATCCTATCAAAACCCAATGCGCGCGCGGTCTGCTCGATTCGCGGATGCGGCGTGACGAGCGGCACATGCTTCAGCGCGGCGATCTCGGCATCGTTCAGATGCGTCCGCGCGAGTTCGTGCAGGTTGCGCACGCCTTCCGAGCTCGTGACGAGCCACGCATGCGGTTCGCCGTCGAGCAGCGCATGCACGCGCTCCCACGCGCCGACGCGCGGCTCGGGCACGACGCGCCGGTATGCGGCGACGAGCGTGACGTCCGCGCCGGCCTCGCGCAGCCGGTCGGCGAGCCATTCGCGCCCGCCGTCGCCGCGTACGATCAGCACGCGCTTGCCCGCCAGCGCGGGCGCGCCGCCGAATTCGGCCTCGATGCACGCGAACAGGCTTTCCGAATCGTAATGGGGTACGCCGCCGTCGGCCGGCGCCTGCGGCGCGATCACGCGATGCGCGGGCGCCGCGATGCCGTGACGCTCGAGCGCCGCGACGCTGCCGGGCCCGACCACGCCGACCGGCAGCGCGTTCGGCCAGATCGCGCCGTACTGCGCGAGCGCGCGGTCGATCGCGTTCGGCGACACGAAAATCACCAGCGCGTAATCGGCGAGCGCCGCGAACGCGGCGTCGAGCGGCGCCGGATCGTCGACGGGCGCAATATCGATCAACGGGAATTCGAGCACGTCGCAACCGGCCTCGGCCAGTTGCGACGCGAGCGCGCCGGACTGGCCGTCCGGGCGCGTCAGGACAGCGGTGAACGCGCGCGCGCCGCCCGCCATCAGGCGTCGCCCTTGCCGGCGGCCTGCGAGCCCGCGAGCAGCGCCTGGACGATCTCGAGCGCGCCTTGCGCCTCGAGTTCGTCGGACACGGCGCGGCCGAGCGCGAGCGCATCGGCGACGCTCATGACGGCCCCGCACTCCTCGGCGGTCAGCACGCGCTTGCCGTCGGTCGTCGACACGCGGCCCGTCAGGTACAGCTCGCCCGCGCGCCACACCGCATGCGCGGCGAGCGGCACCTCGCAGCTGCCGCCGAGCGCGCGCGACACCATCCGCTCGGCCTCGACCGCGAGCGCGGTCTGCGGGTCGTGCAGCGGTGCGAGCCACGCGGCGACGTCGTCGCGGTGCGACGCGATCTCGATGCCGAGCGCGCCCTGGCCCGCGGCGGGCGGGCTCGCGTCGACGTCGAGCAGCGCGCGGATCCGCGCTTCGAGGCCGAGGCGCTTCAGGCCGGCGGCCGCCAGGATGATCGCCGCGTAATCGCCGCGATCGAGCTTCGCCAGGCGCGTGTCGAGGTTGCCGCGCAGCGGCAGCACGTCCAGGTGCGGGTAGCGCGAGCGCAGCATCGCCTCGCGGCGCAGGCTCGACGTGCCGACCACGGCGCCGGCCGGCAGCGCGTCGAGCGACGCGTAGTCGTTCGACACAAACGCATCGCGCGGGTCTTCGCGCTCCATGATCGCGGCAAGCGAGAAGCCTTCCGGCAGCGCCATCGGCACGTCCTTCAGCGAATGCACGGCGAGATCGGCGCGGCCGTCGGCCAGCGCGGCCTCCAGTTCCTTCACGAACAGGCCCTTGCCGCCGACCTTCGACAGCGTGCGATCGAGAATCTGGTCGCCGCGCGTCGTCATTCCGAGGATTTTCACGTCACAAGCTGGATATAATTTGCGCAGCGCATCACGCACATGTTCGGCTTGCCACATCGCCAGGCGGCTCTCGCGCGAAGCAATCGTCAACGTCGCGGGCGGCTGTGCCTGTTGCGGCCCGGCCGCAGGAGTCTCGGAATTCATTGCTGGAACATCGAAGGACGGGATTGAAGATCGAACAATGGTAGCACGCACGCCCCCGCCCGCCCGGGCCCGGAGCCTGCGTCCGGCCTGCCGCCGGGCGGGTCGCGGCGCCGATGTGCGGATGTGCCGCACGTAGCTGGTTGCTTGACCGCAGTTTCGCAGTTTCCGCAGTTCCTTTTGACTCGAGCTTTCCCAAGGAAACCCATCGTGAAGTCTTCCGGATCGGCGCGTACGGCGCGCCGCAATGCTGCCCTGTCCTCCTCCGACGCCTCGACGGACACCGTCGCCACCGCCGCGAACGGCCGTGCGAAAACGGCAACGAAACCGAAAGACCCGATACGTCAGACAAAACGCACGGCGAAAGCCGCCGGCCCGGCCGCCCGCACCGCGGCCCGCACGGCCGGTGCGACGAAGGCCGGCACCCGCACGCGCGACGACAAGGACGGCCCGCTGTTCGACGACATCCGCTTTCTCGGCCGCCTGCTCGGCGACGTCGTGCGCGAGCAGGAAGGCGACACCGTGTTCGACGTCGTCGAGACGATCCGCCAGACGGCCGTCAAGTTCCGCCGCGAGGACGACAGCGAAGCCGCGCAGACGCTCGAGAAAAAGCTGCGCAAGCTGACGCCGGAGCAGACGGTGAGCGTCGTGCGCGCGTTCAGCTATTTCTCGCACCTCGCGAACATCGCGGAAGACCGCCACCACAACCGCCGCCGCCGCATCCACGCGCTGGCCGGCTCCGCGTCGCAGCCCGGCACCGTCGCGTACGCACTCGAGCAGCTGAAAACGACCGGCAACGCGTCGAAGCGACTGCTGCAGCGCTTCTTCGACGATGCGCTGATCGTGCCGGTGCTGACCGCGCACCCGACCGAAGTGCAGCGCAAGAGCATCCTCGACGCGCAGCACGACATCGCGCGCCTGCTCGCCGAGCGCGACCAGGAGCTGACCAGCCGCGAGCGCCAGTACAACGAATCGATGCTGCGCGCACGCGTCACCACGCTGTGGCAGACCCGCATGCTGCGCGACGCGCGCCTGACGGTCGGCGACGAAATCGAAAACGCGCTGTCGTACTACCGCGCGACGTTCCTCGACGAACTGCCGGCGCTGTACGGCGACATCGAGGCCGCGCTCGCCGAGCACGGCCTGTCCGCGCGCGTACCCGCGTTCTTCCAGATGGGCAGCTGGATCGGCGGCGACCGCGACGGCAACCCGAACGTGACCGCGTCGACGCTCGACGAAGCGATCAACCGCCAGGCCGCGGTGATCCTCGAGCACTATCTGGAACAGGTGCACAAGCTCGGCGCCGAACTGTCTGTGTCGAACCTGCTCGTCGGCGCGAACGACGCCGTGAAGGCACTCGCGGCCGCGTCGCCCGACCAGTCGCCGCACCGCGTCGACGAGCCGTATCGTCGCGCGCTGATCGGCATCTACACGCGGCTCGCCGCAAGCGCGCGCGTGCGTCTCGGCGAAGGCACGGTGCCCGTGCGCAGCGCGGGCCGCGGCGCGCCGCCCGTGCGCGCGATCCCGTATGCGGATTCCGAAGCGTTCGTCGCCGACCTGAAGGTGCTGACCGCGTCGCTCGACGAACACCACGGCACGTCGCTCGCCGCGCCGCGCCTCGCGCCGCTCGTGCGCGCGGCCGAAGTGTTCGGCTTCCATCTCGCGAGCATCGACCTGCGCCAGAGCTCCGACATCCACGAAGCCGTGGTCGCCGAGCTGTTCGCGCGCGCGGGCGTCGAGGCCGACTACGCGGCGCTCGCCGAGGAAGACAAGCTGCGCGTGCTGCTCGCCGCGCTCGCCGATCCGCGTCCGCTGCGCTCGCCGTACCTCGAATACTCCGCGCTCGCCCAGAGCGAACTCGGCGTGTTCGAGAAGGCGCGCGACGTGCGCGCCCAATTCGGCCCGCGCGCGGTGCGCAACTACATCATTTCGCATACGGAAACCGTCAGCGACCTCGTCGAGGTGCTGCTGCTCCAGAAGGAAACGGGCCTGCTCGAAGGCGCGCTCGGCGTGCCCGGCGGCAACGCCCGCAACAGCCTGATGGTGATCCCGCTGTTCGAGACGATTCCCGACCTGCGCGACGCCGCGCGCATCATGCGCGAATACTTCGCGCTGCCGGGCATCGACGCGCTGATCGCGCACCAGGGCGCCGAGCAGGAAGTGATGCTCGGCTATTCGGACAGCAACAAGGACGGCGGCTTCCTCACGTCGAACTGGGAGCTGTATCGCGCGGAACTCGCGCTCGTCGACCTGTTCCGCGACCGCAAGATCACGCTGCGGCTGTTCCACGGCCGCGGCGGCACGGTCGGCCGCGGCGGCGGCCCGACCTACCAGGCGATCCTGTCGCAGCCGCCGGGCACCGTGAACGGCCAGATCCGCCTGACCGAACAGGGCGAGGTGATCGCGAGCAAGTTCGCGAACCCGGAGATCGGCCGCCGGAACCTCGAGACGGTCGTCGCCGCGACGCTCGAGGCGACGCTCCTGCCGCAGAACAACGCGCCCGCGCAGCTGCCGGCGTTCGAGGCCGCGATGCAGACGCTGTCCGATTCGGCGATGGCCGCGTACCGCGCGCTCGTCTACGAAACCCCGGGCTTCACCGACTATTTCTTCTCGTCGACGCCGATCACCGAGATCGCCGAGCTGAACATCGGCAGCCGCCCGGCCTCGCGCAAGCTGCAGGATCCGAAGCAGCGCAAGATCGAGGACCTGCGCGCGATTCCGTGGGGCTTCTCGTGGGGCCAGTGCCGGCTGCTGCTGACGGGCTGGTACGGCTTCGGCAGCGCGGTGAGTGCATATCTCGACGGCGCGCAGGATGAAGCCGAGCGCACGAAGCGCGTCGCGCTGCTGAAGAAGATGAACAAGACCTGGCCGTTCTTCTCGAACCTGATGTCGAACATGGACATGGTGCTGGCGAAGACCGACCTCGCGGTCGCGTCGCGCTACGCGCAACTGGTCGCCGACCGCAAGCTGCGCAAGCACGTGTTCGAGCGGATCGTCGCGGAATGGGAGCGCACGTCGCAGGCGCTGGCGGAAATCACCGGGCACGAAGGCCGCCTCGCGACCAACCCGCTGCTCGCGCGCTCGATCAAGAACCGTTTCCCGTATCTCGATCCGCTGAACCACCTGCAGGTCGAGCTGATCAAGCGCCACCGCGCGGGCGACACGAACGCGCGGCTGCGCCGCGGGATTCACCTGACGATCAACGGGATCGCGGCCGGCCTGCGCAACACGGGCTGATCCGCATGCGGCGCGGCGTGATGCCGCGCCGGCCGGCGACGTGAAAGCCGCGATACCCACCGTATGCACGGTGGCGTATCGCGGCTTTTTTCATGCTTGCGGGCGTCGACGAAACCGTGCCGGCGCACCGCACGCTCAGTGCGCGTCGATCAGCAGCGCGTCGTGCTCGAACGATCCGTCGGGCTGCACCGCGTAATAGCCGCGCACCTCGTCGGGCGCATGCGTCCACAGCGCGCGAATGCCGGTCACGCTGTCGGCCGGCGTGCGGATGCGCGCGACCCACGTATCGAAATCGATCGGCAGCCGCCAGCGGCTGTGCACGTGCGCGTCGAAGCCGGCATCGCGGAACATCGCGAGCCATTCGTCCGCGCGGTAGTCGCGCACGTGCGACGCGTCGCGCAGCACTTCCGCGGCCTGCAGGTACGTATCGAGGAGCGGATGGTCGTTGCCGGCGATGTCGATCATCAGCACGCGGCCGCCCGGCTTCAGCACGCGGCGCACTTCGGCGAGCGCCGCGCGCATGTCGTGCCAGTGGTGTGCGCTCATCCGGCTCACGACCCAGTCGAACGTCGCCGTCTCGAACGGCAGTTTCTCGGCCGGGCCCTGCTGCGTACGGATGTTCGCGAGCCCGCGCTCGCGCGCCGCGGCGTCGACCGTCGCGAGCATCTGCGCGGCGAGATCGTAGGCGACCACGTCGCGCACGTGCGGCGCGACCGCGAAGCTCGCGTGGCCGGCGCCGCAGCCGAGATCGAGCACCGCGGCATCGGGCGTCGCACGCACCGCGTCGGCGAGCGTCTGCAGGTCGGCGCCCGTCGCGTGGACCGTGCTCGTCAGGTAGGCGGCGGCCGTCGTGCCGAATGCGTCGGCGACCTGGTCGTGGTGTTTCATCGTTCTCTCCTTTCTTTTGCGCAATCGGCCGGCGTGGATGCGTCAGTGCGCATTCCGGCCCCATGCAACACGTTTTGTGGGACGCCCGCTCCCCTGGCAGCGCGCGAGCCGCTACAATAGGCCCGCGCTTGTACCAGTACAAGTTAAGCAGTTATTCTGGTATTCGATACACCCGTCTGATCGTTGCCGCATCCCCGCTTCCACTTCGCCGTTTCCGCATGAACCAGCCGTCCTCCGTCCCCGTCCCGCCGCTCGATGCCACGCCCGCCCGTGCGCTCGGCGAATTCATCCGCGCCCACCGCGAGCGGCTGTCGCCGCAGGCCGTCGGCCTGCCGCCCGGCCCGCGCCGCCGCACGCCGGGGCTGCGGCGCGAGGAAGTCGCGCAGCTCTGCGGCGTCAGCCCCACCTGGTACACGTGGATCGAACAGGGCCGCCCCGTGTCCGCGTCGGCCGACGCACTCGCGCGGATCGCCGTCGCGCTGCAACTGTCGAAGGCCGAGCGCGCGTACCTGTTCGAGCTGGCCGCGCAGCGCGACCCGGCCGAGCCCGACGTCGCGGGCGGCGACCTGCCGCCGACGCTCGCCGCGACCGTCGCGGCCATCGCGACGCCCGCCTACGTGCTCGACCGGCAATGGAACGCACTCGCGTGGAACGCACCGGCCGCCGCGCTCTTTTCCGGCTGGCTCGACGGCGAACACGACCGCAACCTGCTGCGCTTCACCTTCATGTCGCCGGCCGCGCGCACGCTGATCGTCGACTGGGAAACCCGCGCGCGGCGGCTCGCGGCCGAATTCCGCGCCGATTCGATCCGGCACCTGACCGACGCGCCCACGCGTGCGCTGATCGACGCACTGACCGCCGGCAGCGACGCCTTCGCGCAGTACTGGGCATCGCAGGACGTGTTCGAACGCGAAGGCGGCCTGCGCGAATTCGACCATCCGGCCGACGGCCGCCTCGTGTACCAGCAGATCACGCTGAAGCCCGCGCACCGCGAAGACCTGAAGCTGGTCGTGCTCGTGCGCGACTGAACGGGCCGGCCCGCGCGGGCCACGGCCGGCGGGCCGCCGCGAACGGCTGCGCGCCGCGGCGGGCAGGCCCGCGAATGTTAGAATCGCGGGATTCCCTCGGCGGCGCACGCCGCCCAACATCCCCTTCGAAGAATCGCCATGACGTCCCAACTGCACAAAAAGGGCGAGGCCTGGTCGGCCCGCTTCTCGGAACCGATGTCGGAGCTGGTCAAGCGCTACACGTCGTCGGTGTTTTTCGACAAGCGCCTCGCGCTCGTCGACATCGCCGGCTCGCTCGCGCACGCGAACATGCTCGCCGCGCAGAAGATCATCAGCGCCGACGACCTGGCCGCGATCGAACGCGGCATGGCGCAGATCAAGGGTGAAATCGAGCGCGGCGAATTCGAATGGCAGCTCGACCTGGAAGACGTCCACCTGAACATCGAGGCGCGCCTGACCGCGCTGATCGGCGATGCCGGCAAGCGCCTGCACACGGGCCGCTCGCGCAACGACCAGGTCGCCACCGACATCCGCCTGTGGCTGCGCGGCGAGATCGACCGCATCGGCGGCCTGCTGAATGACCTGCGCGGCGCGCTGCTCGACCTCGCGGAACAGAACGCCGACACGATCATGCCGGGCTTCACGCACCTGCAGGTCGCGCAACCCGTCACGTTCGGCCACCACCTGCTCGCGTACGTCGAGATGTTCTCGCGCGACGCGGAGCGCATGCGCGACTGCCGCACCCGCGTGAACCGCCTGCCGCTCGGCGCGGCCGCGCTCGCCGGCACGAGCTACCCGATCGACCGTCACGCCGTGGCGAAGACGCTCGGCTTCGACGGCATCTGCGCGAACTCGCTCGACGCGGTGTCGGATCGCGACTTCGCGATCGAATTCACGGCGGCTTCCGCGCTCGTGATGACGCACGTGTCGCGCTTCTCCGAAGAACTCGTGCTGTGGATGAGCCCGCGCGTCGGCTTCATCGACATCGCCGACCGCTTCTGCACCGGCAGCTCGATCATGCCGCAGAAGAAGAACCCGGACGTGCCCGAGCTCGCGCGCGGCAAGACGGGCCGCGTGAACGGCCACCTGATGGCGCTGCTGACGCTGATGAAAGGCCAGCCGCTCGCGTACAACAAGGACAACCAGGAAGACAAGGAACCGCTGTTCGACACGGTCGACACCGTCGCCGACACGCTGCGGATCTTCGCCGAGATGGTGGCCGGCATCACCGTGAAGCCGGACGCGATGCGCGCGGCCGCCCTGCAGGGCTTCTCGACCGCCACCGACCTCGCCGACTACCTGGTGAAGCGCGGCCTGCCGTTCCGCGATGCGCACGAAGCCGTCGCGCACGCCGTGAAGATCTGCGACGACCGTGGCATCGACCTGGCCGACCTGACGCTCGACGAGATGAAGCAGGAACTGCCGAACGTCGCGCACCTGATCGGCGAAGACGTGTTCGGCTACCTGACGCTCGAAGGTTCGGTCGCCAGCCGCAATCACCCGGGCGGCACCGCGCCCGACCAGGTGCGTGCGGCGGTCAAGGCAGCCCGCGCCGCGCTCGGCCGGTAAGCCCGCTGTTCCGGACGGACGCCATCGGCGTCCGTTTTTCATTCGGGCGGCCGCCGCGCCGCCCATCGCCTTCCCCGCTTCCCGAATGCCGCCGATGACCTTTTCCGCCGCGCTCTTCGACATGGACGGCCTGCTCGTCGATTCCGAGCGGACCATCATGAACACGTGGATCGACGTGTCGAATGCGCACGGCGTCACGCTGACCACCGCTGACTACCTGCAGATCGTCGGCCGCTCGTTCGCCGAAGGCCAGGTGATCCTGGCGCGGCTGATCGGCAACCCCGACACGTTCGACGCGGTGCGCACCCGCGTGCGCGAGCAGCTCGCGGCGCCCGAACCGCATCCGAAGTTTCCGCTGAAGCCCGGCGCGTTCGCGCTGCTCGACGCGCTCGCGCAAGCTGGGATTCCGTGCGCGGTCGCGTCGTCGTCCGCGAGCGAGGTGATCCGCGCGCGGCTCGACGCGGTCGGCGTGCTGCCGTTCTTCCGCGCGATCGCGGGCGGCGACGAAGTCGCGCGCGGCAAGCCCGACCCGGCCGTCTACCGGCTCGCGGCCGAACGCCTCGGCGTGCCGGCACACGCATGCGTCGCGTTCGAGGACAGCGATTTCGGTGCGCAGTCGGCCGCCGGCGCGGGCGCATCGGTCGTAACGGTGCCTGACCTGAAAGCGCCCACGCCCGAAATCGTCGCGCTGAGCCTGCACGTGCTGGCCTCGCTCGACGATGCGCTCGCGCTCGTGCCGTCGTGGTTCGGCGGGCACGTTACGCGACGGCCCGCTTAGATCGCGTGCCACCCGATGCAAAACGGGCACCCGAAGGTGCCCGTTTTGCCCTATCGCCGAACAACCGGCATCGCGGTTGCGCTTACTTGTTGCCCGCCGTCTCCGACAGCCGTTTCATCGTCGCGATGCGCGCGCCGATCAGGTCGACGCGGCCGTCCTCGCCGACGAGCGGCGCCGTCGCATCGCGGAACCCGACCCACGCGCGCTGCGCGCGTACGAGCGTCGCGGCCGAGTGCGCAGGCATCTTGCGGCGCAGCTTCTGGTAATAGCGGTTCAGGTCGAACAGCGCGTGCTCGCACGCGGCGTCCTGTTCGCACGGGCGCACGCGGCGCACGGCCGGATCGCGCGGCGCGTTCGCCGGCTTGCCGTTCGGCCGGGCCCCACCCTGGGCCGCACTCGTGCCGCCCTGCGCGCCGCTCGTGGCCGCCACCGGCACGGCGGCGGGCGGCGGTGCATAGCGATCGGCCGCGCCGCGCAGCGCCAGCGCGCGATCGCGCACGGGCTGCAGCTGCAGGTCGGCACTCGACATCGCGTACGACGTGCCGCGCGTGGTGTCGTACACGGCCTTCAGCAGATGCACTTCATCCTTGCGCCACGTGAGCCAGCGGCGCTGGCTGTCCTGCCAGCCGCGCTTCGCGTCGGCCGGCGCATCCTTCAACAGGCGCTGGTATGCGCCGTCCATCACGGCCTGCCACTGCTGCTGCGCTTCGCCCATGCACTGGATCTGGCCGGCCGGCGAAGACCGGTCGCGCCGCGCGAGGCATTGCCGCATCGCGACGTCGATCGGGTCGGCCGCCGCGACTTCCGCGTGCGCGACACCCATGCCCGCCAGCCCAGACACGCCTGCCGCCCAGACGACGAGCGCGGCCACCGCCGCACGCATCGCCTGGATTCGTCCGTGCGTCGCCATCAGTCGCGCACGCAGTCGACGAAGTACTCGACGCGGCCGTTCACCTCTTCCGCGACGAGGCCGTGGATGTCGGTGTGGAAGCCCGGGAAGCGCTCGTTGAAGTCGCGCGCGAACCGCAGGTAGTTCACGATCGTCTTGTTGAAACGCTCGCCCGGAATCAGCAGCGGAATGCCCGGCGGGTACGGCGTGAGCAGGATGCTCGTCACGCGGCCTTCGAGCTCGTCGAGCGGCACGCGGTCGATCTTGCGGTGCGCGAGCTTCGCGAACGCGTCCGACGGCTTCATCGCCGGTTCCATGTCCGACAGGTACATCTCGGTCGTCAGGCGGGCGATGTCGTTCGCGCGGTACACGTCGTGGATCTGCGTGCACAGGTCGCGCAGGCCGACACGCTCGTAGCGCGGATGCTGCGCGACGAATTCCGGCAGCACGCGCCACAGCGGCTGGTTGTTGTCGTAGTCGTCCTTGAACTGCTGCAGCTCGGTCACCATCGAGTTCCAGCGGCCCTTCGTGATGCCGATCGTGAACATGATGAAGAACGAGTACAGGCCGGTCTTCTCGACGATGATCCCGTGCTCGGCCAGGTACTTCGTGACGATCGCGGCGGGGATGCCCGTCTCGCCGAACTCGCCGTCGACGTCGAGCCCCGGCGTGATGATCGTCGCCTTGATCGGGTCGAGCATGTTGAAGCCTTCCGCCAGCGGGCCGAAGCCGTGCCAGTGGTCGTTCGGCTTCAGCATCCAGTCGTCGCGCGAGCCGATGCCTTCTGCCGACAGCTCGTCCGGGCCCCACACGCTGAAGAACCAGTCGTCGCCGTATTCGGCGTCGACCTTGCGCATCGCGCGGCGGAAATCGATCGCCTCGGCGATCGATTCCTCGACGAGCGCGGTGCCGCCCGGCGGCTCCATCATCGCGGCCGCGACGTCGCACGACGCGATGATCGCGTACTGCGGGCTCGTCGACGTGTGCATCAGGTACGCCTCGTTGAAGCGGTGCTTGTCGAACGTGCGGTTCTCCGAATCCTGCACGACGATCTGCGATGCCTGCGAGATGCCCGCGAGCAGCTTGTGCGTCGAGTGCGTCGCGAACACGAGCGCGCCCGTGCGCGGACGGCCGTCGCCGATCGCGTGCATGTCGCGGTAGAAGTCGTGGAACGTCGCGTGCGGCAGCCACGCTTCGTCGAAGTGCAGCGTGTCGAGCAGGTCGCCGAGCAGGTCCTTGATCATCTCGACGTTGTAGACGACGCCGTCGTACGTGCTCTGCGTGATCGTCAGGATGCGCGGCTTCATGTCCGGGTTCTGGCGCAACGCCTCGCGCGCGAACGGGTTCGCCTCGATCTTCTTGCGGATGTTCTCCGGCTTGAACTCGTCGCGCGGGATCGGCCCGATGATGCCGAAGTGGTTGCGCGTCGGCGTGAGGAACACCGGAATCGCGCCCGTCATCGTGATCGCGTGCAGGATCGACTTGTGGCAGTTGCGGTCGACCAGCACGATGTCGCCGGGCGCGACCGTCGCGTGCCAGACGATCTTGTTCGACGTCGACGTGCCGTTGGTCACGAAGAACAGGTGGTCCGCGCTGAAGATGCGCGCCGCATTGCGCTCGGACGCCGCCACCGGGCCCGTGTGGTCGAGCAGCTGGCCGAGTTCGTCCACCGCGTTGCAGACGTCGGCGCGCAGCATGTTCTCGCCGAAGAACTGGTGGAACATCTGGCCGAGCGGGTTCTTCAGGAACGCGACGCCGCCCGAGTGGCCCGGGCAGTGCCACGAGTACGATCCTTCGTCCGCGTACTTCACCAGTTCCTTGAAGAACGGCGGCGCGAGCGAGTCGAGATAGACCTTCGCCTCGCGGATGATGTGGCGCGCGACGAACTCCGGCGTGTCCTCGAACATGTGGATGAAGCCGTGCAGCTCGCGCAGGATGTCGTTCGGCAGGTGGCGCGACGTGCGCGTTTCGCCGTACAGGAAGATCGGGATGTCCGCGTTGCGGCGGCGCACTTCGGTGACGAACGCGCGCAGCTCGATGATCGCGGTCGCGAGTTCGGGCAGTTCGCCGTCCGGGCCGGTTTCGCCGAGCATGAGTTCGTCGTCGTCGATCGACAGGATGAAGCACGACGCGCGGCTCGACTGCTGCGCGAACGACGTCAGATCGCCGTAGCTCGTGAGGCCGAGGACTTCGACGCCCTCCTTCTCGATCGCTTCGGCCAACGCCCGGATGCCGGAGCCCGAGATGTTCTCGGAGCGGAAATCTTCGTCGATGATGACGACGGGGAAACGAAACTTCATGGGCGATTCTCCAAAAAGAACGACCGCGGCGCGTCACGCGCAGCGGTCACCCGGAAACTGGTGAGACGTTATGCAACCAGATCAGGTTTTCGGCAGCGTGACACCGCGCTGCCCCTGATACTTGCCGCCGCGATCCGCGTACGACACGTCGCACACTTCGTCGCTTTCGAAGAAGAGCACCTGCGCGACGCCTTCGTTCGCGTAGATCTTCGCGGGCAACGGCGTGGTGTTCGAGAATTCCAGCGTGACGTAGCCTTCCCACTCGGGTTCGAACGGCGTCACGTTGACGATGATCCCGCAGCGCGCATAGGTCGACTTGCCGAGGCAGACGGTGAGCACGGTGCGCGGGATGCGGAAATATTCGACGGTGCGGGCCAGCGCGAACGAGTTCGGCGGGATGATGCACACGTCGCCCTTGAAATCGACAAACGAACCCTCGTCGAAGTTCTTCGGATCGACGATCGTCGAGTTGATGTTCGTGAAGATCTTGAATTCGTCCGCGCAGCGGATGTCGTAGCCGTAGCTCGACGTGCCGTAGCTGACGATCCGGCGGCCGTCCTCGGACGCGCGAACCTGATCGGGCACGAACGGCTCGATCATCTTGTGCTCTTCGGCCATGCGCCGAATCCATTTGTCGGACTTGATACTCATATCGGGGCGCCTGGAAACGCTGCGTGACGGTCAGGGAGGGCCGCTCGCGCGAGACGGCGGCCGGGAAAGGCGGACATTTTACGCGATCATCGGCGCGCGCACGCGGCGGCCGTCAACGGATCACGCCGCAGGCGAGCGCGGGCCCCGCGCCATGCTGCGGAAACGCGGGATCGCTCGAGTCGCGGTGCACCAGCGCCGCGCGGTTCATCGCCGAGCGCACGCCATCGAGGGCCAGATCGGGCGCGACGATGAAGCCGGCCGCGACGCCGTTCGCGTCCGCATGGATGTTGCCGAGATCGCCGGCGACGCGGGCGCCCGCGCGCAGCCGGTCGGCGGCCGGCGCGAACACCTGGCCGGCGCTCGAGCCGTCGCCCGCGTTGCAGTCGCCGCGTTCGTGCACCTGTAGCGCGTGATCGCTGTTGGGCGGAAGGCCGGCCAGGTTGTACGTGACCTGAACGCCGTCCGGACGCTCGACGAACGTCACCGCGCCGCGCGCCTGCGAGCCGACCGTCGGCTGCAGTTGTGCGTCGGCCCGTTTTTCGTGCGACGAGGAAAAGGAGGTGCAGCCGGCCAGCAGGCCCAGCGCGGCGGCGGCCAGCAGCGCGTACCGCACGCGGCCGGCGCGCACGCCGTGATGTCGTTGTTTCATTCGATCCTCATGCCGGCTGGCGGCCGTTTGACACGACGGCCGCGCCGGGCGGGTAAAGGGACCCGGGAAAAGTCGCCATGATACCGCGCCTCGCGGCGCCGTAAACAGCGTGAGGCCCCGCCCCGCAAGGGTTTTACGTATTTTGAACAACGATCGACGGAAACTTCGACGTCATGTCGCGCGAACGCTCGGCAATCGCCAGTGCGACACCGCGCGCGATGTCGCGGTAACGACGGGCCAGCGCGCCTTCGGGATCGGCCGCGACCGTCGGCGTGCCGCTGTCGGCCCGCTCGCGGATCGCGATGTCGAGCGGCAGGCTGCCGAGCACGTTGACGTCGTAATCCTTCGCCATCCGCTCGGCCCCGCCGGCGCCGAAGATGTGTTCTTCGTGGCCGCAGTTCGAACAGATGTGGATGCTCATGTTCTCGACGATGCCGAGGATCGGAATCCCGACCTTCTCGAACATCTTCAGGCCCTTCTTCGCGTCGAGCAGCGCGATGTCCTGCGGCGTCGTGACGATCACCGCGCCCGTGACCGGCACGCGCTGCGCGAGCGTGAGCTGGATGTCGCCCGTGCCGGGCGGCATGTCGACGATCAGGTAGTCGAGCTCGCGCCAGTTGGTCTGGCGCAGCAGCTGCTCGAGCGCGGAGGTCGCCATCGGGCCGCGCCATACCATCGGGTTGTCTTCCTCGATCAGGAAGCCGATCGAGTTCGCCTGCAGCCCGTGGCCGACGAGCGGGTTCATCGACTGGTTGTCGGGCGACTCGGGGCGCTGGCCGTGGATGCCGAGCATCGTCGGCAGCGACGGGCCGTAGATGTCGGCGTCGAGGATGCCGACCGACGCGCCTTCTGCGGCGAGCGCGAGTGCGAGGTTGACGGCCGTCGTGCTCTTGCCGACACCGCCCTTGCCCGACGCGACCGCCACGATGTTCTTCACGTTCGGCAGCAGTTTCACGCCGCGCTGCACCGTGTGCGCGACGATCTCCTGCGACACGGCGACGCGCGCGTCGCGTACGCCGGGCACGGCCTGGAGCGCCGCGGTGACGCGTGCGCGCACGTCGTCGTGCTGGCTGCGCGCGGGATAACCGAGCACCACGTCGAGCGCCACGACGTCGCCGTCGATCGCGACGTTGCGCACGCCCTTGTTCGCCGCATACGGACGGCCGGTATTGGGGTCGACGACAGCCGCCAAAGCGGCGTCGACTTGTGCCCGGTCAATGCTCATCGAAACTCCGTGAAAACGTTTTTCTCGCGCGCAAACGTCAAAAAATATCAAATTGCGCTGCGAAAATCGGGAAAAGTGAAAGAATCTGTTGCACGCCATTGCGCGAACGCGCGACCCGGCGCACTCTTCGCCTGCGGCATGCTATGGGGCCAAATCGGCCACCAACCGCCTATATTGTAGAGGCTGACGCGTCGCACTGCCCGAACAGCCACGCTGACGGACAGGGCATGCGGCCACCTCGGCGGCTGCCGCTGGCGCAGGCCTGTCCTCCTTTTTCGGGCGGCCCGCGCGTGGAGCCGTAACTGTTGTTGTCGTCGTTGTCGACTCGTTCAACCAAGAGAGGAATCCAAGATGAACATGAAAATCGCGACCCGTCTGTCCGTCTTCGCATTGGCCGGCGCACTGCTGGCAGGCTGCGCCACGCAGCAAGGCAACAACACGGCCGTCGGTACCGGCACGGGTGCGGCGCTGGGCGCAGGCATCGGCGCGCTGGCGGGCGGCGGCAAGGGCGCGGCGATCGGCGCGGGCGTCGGCGCACTGGTCGGCGGCGTGACGGGTTACAACTGGCAGGCGATCAAGAACAAGCTCGCGCCGTCGGCAGCCAAGACGGGTACGCAGGTGACCGAGCAGCCGGACGGCTCGCTGAAGCTGAACGTGCCGAGCTCGGTGACGTTCGCGACGAACCAGTACGCGATCACGCCGGCCTTCACGCCGCTGCTGAACGACCTGGCGACGACGCTGAACCAGAACCCGCAAGTGACGGCATCGATCGTCGGCTACACGGACAGTACGGGTTCGCAGCAGCTGAACCAGACGCTGTCGCAGAACCGTGCGCAGAGCGTCGTCAACGCGCTCGTGCAGCGCGGCGTTGCCGGCGGCCGCCTGTCGGCACAGGGCATGGGCCCGTCGAACCCGATCGCGGACAACGCGACGGAAGCCGGCCGCGCACAGAACCGCCGCGTCGAAATCTACCTGCGCGCAGCACAGGCGCAGTAAGCGCACGACGAGGGGAAGGCGCGGGCCCGCCGCCCGCGCAGCCCCGCCGGACAAGACTTCCGGCGGGGCCGGTAACAAATCGAAAAAATTTTCGAACTTCTGTCGCAGGCCGTGGTCAGTATTTACGGTACGCGGCTGGTGTTGCCGGCGCGTCACCATTCTCCTCTTGTCGTTGTTGCTCCGGGGCCGTATCCGCCCCGGTTTTTTTGCCCGCAGAATTCGTGCTGCGCCGCAGCATGTCACCGCCGGGCACGCCGCTTGCGCGGCCCCGCCCGTTCCGGCGCCCGGTCAGCGGCGCCCTGCCCGCGTCGCCGGCGCGCGCCCCTGCTAGAATCGCAGTTTCCCGTCGTTTTCCGCCGTTCCTCTACAGACCCTATGTCCGCATCCGACCTCACTTCCGTGCAGGCTGCGGCGCCGCAAGGTGACCGCCAGATCCTCGTTACGTCCGCACTGCCCTATGCCAACGGGCAGATCCACATCGGCCACCTGGTCGAGTACATCCAGACCGACATCTGGGTGCGGACGCTGCGAATGCATGGCCATGAGGTCTACTACATCGGCGCCGACGACACGCACGGCACGCCGATCATGCTGCGCGCGGAGAAGGAAGGACTGACCCCGAAGCAGCTGATCGACCGCGTGTGGACCGAGCACAAGCGCGACTTCGACAGCTTCGGCGTGTCGTTCGACAATTTCTACTCGACCGATTCGGACGAGAACCGCGTGCTGAGCGAGAAGATCTACGTCGCGCTGCAGGAAGCCGGTTTCATCGCCGAGCGCGAGATCGAGCAGGCGTACGATCCCGTCAAGGAAATGTTCCTGCCCGACCGCTTCATCAAGGGCGAGTGTCCGAAGTGCCACGCGAAGGACCAGTACGGCGACAACTGCGAAGTGTGCGGCTCGACCTACCTGCCGACCGAACTGCTGAACCCGTATTCGGTCGTGTCGGGCGCGACGCCGGTGCGCAAGACGTCGAAGCACTACTTCTTCCGCCTGTCCGATCCGCGCTGCGAAACGTTCCTGCGCGAATGGGTGAGCGGCCTCGCGCAGCCCGAAGCGACCAACAAGATGCGCGAATGGCTCGGCGACGCCGGCGAGGCCAAGCTCGCCGACTGGGACATCTCGCGTGACGCGCCGTACTTCGGCTTCGAGATCCCGGGCGCGCCCGGCAAGTATTTCTACGTGTGGCTCGACGCGCCCGTCGGCTACTACGCGAGCTTCAAGAACCTGTGCGACCGCAACGGCGTCGACTTCGACGCGTGGATCCGCCCGGGCTCGACCACCGAGCAGTATCACTTCATCGGCAAGGACATCCTGTACTTCCACACGCTGTTCTGGCCCGCGATGCTCGAGTTCTCGGGCCACCGCACGCCGACCAACGTGTTCGCGCACGGCTTCCTGACGGTCGACGGCGCGAAGATGTCGAAGTCGCGCGGCACGTTCATCACCGCGCAGAGCTACATCGACACGGGCCTGAACCCCGAATGGCTGCGCTACTACTTCGCCGCGAAGCTGAACGCGACGATGGAAGACATCGACCTGAACCTCGACGATTTCCAGGCGCGCGTGAACAGCGATCTCGTCGGCAAGTACGTGAACATCGCGAGCCGCGCGGCAGGCTTCCTGATCAAGCGCTTCGACGGCCGCGTGCAGGACAGCGCGATGAACCATCCGCTCGTCGTGAAGCTGCGCGATGCGATTCCCGGGATCGCCGCGCACTACGAAGCACGCGAGTACGGCCGCGCGCTGCGCCACACGATGGAGCTCGCGGACGAAGTGAACGCGTACGTCGACGGCGCCAAACCGTGGGATCTCGCGAAGGATCCGGCCAACGCGGTCGCGCTGCACGAAACCTGCAGCGTGAGCCTCGAGTCCTTCCGCCTGCTGTCGCTCGCGCTGAAGCCGGTGATGCCGCGCGTGGCCGAGGCCGTCGAGTCGTTCTTCGGGATCGCGCCGCTCGCATGGGCCGATGCCGCGAAGCCGCTGTCGTCGGAACAGCCGATCAAGGCGTACCAGCACCTGATGACGCGCGTCGACCCGAAGCAGATCGAGGCACTGCTCGCCGCGAACCGCGATTCGCTGCAGGCCGAGGCCACCGGCGCGGCCGCCGCGAGCGCGAACGCCGCCAAGGAGGCGAAGAACGCCAAGGCGAACGCGAAGCCGGCCGCCGTGAACGGCGCCGACGATGCCCCCATCTCGATCGACGATTTCGCGAAGATCGACCTGCGCATCGCGAAGATCGTCGCGTGCCAGGCTGTCGAGGGTTCGGACAAGCTGCTGCAGCTCACGCTCGACGTCGGCGAGGAAAAGACCCGCAACGTGTTCTCGGGCATCAAGTCCGCGTACCAGCCCGAGCAGCTCGTGGGCAAGCTGACCGTGATGGTCGCGAACCTCGCGCCGCGCAAGATGAAGTTCGGCCTGTCCGAAGGGATGGTGCTCGCCGCGTCGGCCACCGACGAGAAGGCGGAACCGGGCCTCTACATCCTCGAGCCGCACAGCGGCGCGAAGCCCGGCATGCGCGTGAAGTAAGCCGAACGCGCTGCCGCTGGCGCCAAACAAAGCCCCGCACGATTCGTTTCGTGCGGGGCTTTTTCATTCATGGCTGCTCGGCACGCCGCGCCCGCGCCGCATCGCTGCCGAACCACCGGTCGAAACGCCGCGTGTAGTTCAGGTCGACGCCCTGGAACGTGCCGCCGTACGCGGAGACGGACCAGAAGCGCGTCAGGTTGATCGTCGCCTTGAACGCGTTGCTCGCCGACTGCAGCCCCTGCTCGAAGCCGAGCACGAACCGCTCGTTGATCGCCTTCGACACCAGCACGACCTGCGGGTCCGTCAGGCCCACTTCGCTGCGGCCGACCGAGACCTCGTCGAGACCGAAGGTCTGCGCGACCCGCTTGCCGGTCACGCTGCCGAGCAGCCCGAGCGCCGCCGTCATCGTGCCCTGCTGGCCGACGTTGTTGCCCTGGTCGGTGCCGTGCCCGAACAGCAGCCACGACAGCTTTTCGTTGTCCGTGACGTTCGGTTCCGACACCAGCTTGACCGTCAGCGACTGGATCGTGCCCGTGACCTGCACGCCGGCCTCGACTTCCTGGTTGCGCCGCATCGCGAGGATGTTGACGCCCGGGTTCGACACGGGGCCGTTGAAGGTGAAAAAGCCGTTCTCGATCGCGAGCTTGCGGCCGAACGACGTGTACGTCGACCCTTCGGTCACACGCACGTTGCCGACCGCGCGCAACGGCACGCCCGGCGCGCTCATCACGGTGATCGTGCCGCGCAGCCCGAGATCCGCGCCGTGCCCCTTGAAGCGGAAGTTGTTGCCGAGGCCGATGTCGATGTTCGCGCGCGGCGCGAGCGACGGCGCCGGTTTGTCCGCGGCCGGCTTTGGCTTGGCAACGGCGGTGCCGGTCGGCGTCTCGCCGCGCACCGTGCCGTCGGGTTGCACGATCACCACGTCGTCCGACAGATGCGGCGCCGACTCCTCGGGCAGGTCGAACAGTGCACGATCGACGACGAACTTGCCGTCGATCGACAGCGCGCCGCGCGGCCCGTCGTTCGCGACCGTCGCCTTGCCCGACAGCGACAGCTTCCGGTCCGGCGCCGCGAACAGCTCGAGCTTGTCCGCGACGATGCTCGCGGTCAGGTCGGGCGCCTCGCCGTCGAGACGCACGCGGCCAAGTGCGCGCAGCGTGCCGTCGCCACCGTGGAACTCGACCTGCTGGAATTCGACGAGGTTTTCCGACAGCTTGATACGCACGATGCCGTCCTTCAACTGCACGCCCTGGTCGACGAGCGTCGCGGACAGGTCGTCGCCCGTCAGCGTCCCCGACAGGTTCGGCTTCGCCGGCGTGCCCGCGACGGTCAGCTTCAGCGCCGCGCGCCCGCCGAGCAGATAGCTCGGCCCGAACAGGTTGCCGGTCGTCTTCAGCGCCGGGACGTCGACGTCGATGCGGCCCGACAGCGGGCCGTCGTCGACCACGCCGAACATGCCGTCGCGCAGCGCGAACGGCACGGTGACGTTCGCGTCGAGCGTGCCGATCCGGTTCGCCTTCGCGAGCGCCGTCACGTTGAGCCGGTTGCCGGGCGTGAAGTTCGCGCGCGCGGACAGCTCGGTCAGCCCCAGCGACGCGATGCCGCGCCCGCTCTCGATCGTCACGTCGCCGCCGCGCCGCTTCACCTGCACATGGCCGGTCGAGTTCGCGCCGAGCGAGAAATCCCAGTCGGCGTCGAGTACGACGTCGGTTCGCACCGGCGGCCGCTGGCCCGTCAGCTCCTGGCGGACCTCGAGGAAACGCGCGACCGACACGCCGCTCACGGAGCCTGCCGAGCGCATCTGGCCGTGATCGAACACGAACGACTTCAGGTCGATCGCCGCGCCCTCGAGCGTGAGCCGCGTCGCGCCGAGCGTCACGCGGCCGGCACCGGCCGATACGGTCAGCGGCGCCTGCAGCGCGACGGCCGGCGTGCCGCGGTTCGCGAGACGCGTCACGGTACCGTCCCAGCGCATCCCGTCGCGGCTCTCGACCACGCCGCCGTTCGCCGCGAGCGTCAAGTCGATCACGCGGCCGCCGGCCGTCCCGAGCGCCGACGCGTCGAGCGTGTGCTTCGCGCGCGTACCGTCGAGGTTCGCGCGCAGCGATTTCAGATTCAGCGAACCGAGCGCGAGGTCGGTCGCGTCGGCCGTGAACACGAGGGCGCCGTGCGCGCCGTCGCGGATGTCCGCGCGGCCCTGCGCGGCACCGATCCGGTTCGAGCCGACGACGACGTGCTCGGCCTTGTAGGTGGCCGTCACGTTCGGGTGCGCGAAGCTGCCGGTCAGGTCGCCCTGCGCCTGCACGAGCCCTTCCACGCCGAAGCCGAGCCGGTCGAGCTGCGGCGCGTCGATGACGAAGCGCAGCCGGTCGCCGGGCGCCCCGAAGCTGCCGCGCAGGTCGACATGATTACCGGCAATCGACAGGTTCGCGTTGCTCGGCAGGATCCGCGAGCCGACGAGCTGCACGACGCCGGCGCCGGTCAGCGGCACGCCGTCGTACAGGCTGTCGCCGAGCTTGAAGGTCGCCTTCGTCGACACCTGCGGCGCGAACGCGCCCGACGCCGTCAGCGTGCCCGACACGCGCGTCTCGCCGCGCCTGGGCGGCGCCTTCGCGACCTTGACAGGCGCCTTGCCGCTGCCGGCCTTCGGCGCGCTCTGCGCGGCGAGCAGCAGCGGATCGAATCCGGTCAGCGTCGCCTTCGCGTCGTAGCTCGAATGCGCATCGTGGCGGAACACGCCCGTCAGGTCGATGCGGCCCTTGCCCGCCGTCACGCGTGCGTCGGTCAGCACGGTCTGCTGCGGCGTCAGCGCAACCTTCGCGCGTGCGCCGAGCGCGAGCTTCGGATCGTTCAGGTTGAAGTCGACGGTCGTCACGCCGGCCGCGAGCGTCACGCCGAGCGGGCCGCCCAGGCGCATCGGCCGCAGCTCGGCGACGAAGGCGTTCAGGTCGAGGTTCGCGACCTTCAGGTCGAAGCGGCCCTTGCCGCCCGTCAGCGTGCCGTTGCCCGTCACGCTGCCGTCGCGGATCAGCTTCAGCGCGAGCGCGTCGATCCGCTGCGCGTGCGCGTCGAGATGCACGTTCGCGTGCGCGTCGATCACCGGCAACAGGTGGTCGCCGAGCGTGCCGGGCTTCGCGTTGACGATCGACACCGGGCCCGTCACCGCGAACCCCTTTGCGGGTGCCGAGCCGGCCGGCGCGGTCACGGGTGCGAGTTCCGCGCGCACCGCGAGATCGGCGGCCGGCGCGCCGGGCGCGAGCGCCTGCGGGTTCACGTGATCGAACGCGAGCGACGCGCGCGTGAGCGGCACCGCGCCGAACGGCGCGGCCTCGACGTGCGCGCGCCCGTTCAGCTTCATCCCGCTCGCGTCGACTTCCGCGACGAGCGCCTCGAGCGAACCCGACACGCGAGCGCGCGCATCGACCGGTTCGTCGGCCAGCTTGCCCGCGTAAGTGGCCTCCCCCGTCAGCGCGAACGGCTTCACGCCGTCGAGTTTCGCGCGCGCGGTCAGCGCGCCGTACGGCGTATCGACGCCGTCGAGCACGAGTTCATGGTGACGACCGTCGCTGCGGCCGTTCAGCGCGAGATGGTCGAGCTGCGTCGTCGAGCCGCCGTCGTGGATCGCGAGGTGATCGACGCGCAGGTCGTCGATCCGCAACTGCAGCGGCAGGCTCAGGTCCTGCGGCGTCGCACTCGGCGTCGACGGCCCCGGCGGGATCCGCACGTCGATCGTGCCGGCCCGAAGATACGCGATGGACAGACGCCACGGCGCGCGGGTCAATGCCCAGCGGCCGTCGAGCCGGTCGATGCGGATTTCGGTACCGGTGCCGTCGGGGCTCGTCCAGGCGAACCCGCGCAACCGCACGCCGGTCGCGAGCGAGCCGCCGTCGAGCGTGCCCGCGAGCCGCGCGCCGAGCACGCGCTCCGCCACCTGCCAC
>NZ_LDVA01000088.1:0-16470 GCF_050768715.1 Burkholderia sp. ZZQ-2
CGGCATCGTGCGACCGGACCAGCGTGCGCAGTTCGTACAGCAGGTCGAGCGCCTCGCGCGGCTTGAGATCGTCGGGATCGATGTCGCGCAGTTTTTCGAGCGCCGGATGCGGTGTGTCGGGCAGCGCCGGTGAGTCCGCGCATTCGAGATCGTCGGCGGCCACCGGCGGCGCGCTGAACAGGTCGAGCTGCGGCGTGTGCTGCGACGCCGACTGCTGTTCGAGGTACGCGAGGTGCTTGCGCGCGGCACGGATCACGGGCGCCGGAACGCCTGCGAGCTGTGCGACCTGCAGGCCGTAGCTCTGGTTGGCCGGGCCTTCGTTGACCGCGTGCAGGAACACGATGCCGTGGCCGTGCTCGACGGCCGACAGGTGGACGTTGGCCGCTTGCGGAAATTCCGCCGGCAGTTGCGTCAGCTCGAAGTAGTGCGTCGCGAACAGCGTGTAGCACGCGTTGTGTGCCAGCAGGTGGCGCGCGATGGCCCACGCGAGCGCGAGGCCGTCGAACGTCGACGTGCCGCGGCCGATCTCGTCCATCAGCACGAGGCTTTGCGGTGTCGCGTCGTTGAGGATCGCTGCGGCTTCGGTCATCTCGACCATGAACGTCGAGCGGCCGCCCGCGAGATCGTCCGCCGCGCCGATGCGCGTGAAGATCCGGTCGATCGGGCCGAAGCATGCCGACCTGGCCGGCACGTAGCTGCCGACGTAAGCCATCAGTGCGATCAACGCGGTCTGCCGCATGAACGTCGACTTACCGCCCATGTTCGGGCCGGTGATCAGCAGCAGCTTGCGCTCGGTGCCGAACCGGCAGTCGTTCGCGATGAACTGTTCGACCTGCGCCTCGACGACCGGGTGGCGGCCCTGTTCGATTTCGATGCCGATCTCGTCGGTGAAGGTCGGCGCGACCCAGTCGAGCGCGCGGGCGCGTTCCGCGAATGCGGCGAGCAGGTCGAGTTCGGCGAGCGCCGATGCGACGCGCTGACACTCGGGGATGAACGGCAGCAGTGCCTGCAGCACTGCGTCGTACAGCGCGCGTTCGCGCGCCAGGGCGCGTTCCTGCGCGGACAGCGCCTTGTCCTCGAAAGTCTTCAGTTCGGGCGTGATGTAGCGCTCGGCATTTTTCAACGTCTGGCGCCGGCGATAGTCGTCGGGCACCTTGTCGGTCTGGCCGCGCGTGACCTCGATGTAGAAGCCGTGCACCTTGTTGTATTCGACGCGCAGGTTCGCGATGCCGGTGCGCGTGCGCTCGCGCGCTTCGAGATCGATCAGGAACTGTCCGCAGTTTTCTGAGATGTCGCGCAGCTCGTCGAGCTCCGCGTCGTAGCCGCGCGCGATCACGCCGCCGTCTCGCACCATCGCGGCCGGTTCGGGCGCGATCGCGCTCGTCAGCAGGTCGAGGCATTCGGCGGGCGGTGCGAGTGCTGCGTCGACGCGGGTGAGGGCGTCCGCGTTCGGGACGATCGCGCTGATGCGCTCACGCAGCGCCGGGAGAGCGGCGAACGTGTCGCGCAGGCTCGACAAGTCACGCGGGCGCGCGGACAGCAGTGCGAGGCGCCCGGTGATCCGTTCGACGTCCGCGATCTGGCGCAGCGCACTGCGCAGCGCATCGAGGCTTGCGTTTGCCGGTGCATCGAGCAGCGCGCCGATCGCCTGCTGGCGCGATTGCGCGGCGACCGACGCACGCGGCGGGTGATGCAGCCAGTGACGCAGCAGGCGGCTGCCCATCGTCGTGCAGCAGGTGTCGAGCAGCGAATACAGGGTCGGCGACTCGGTGCCGCGCAGCGTCTCGGTGAGTTCGAGGTTGCGGCGCGTGGCCGGATCGAGCCCGATGTACTCGGTTTCGTTTTCGACCTTGAGGCTGCGCACATGCCGCAACTGCTGGCCCTGTGTGGCCGCTGCGTAGAGCAGCAGCGCGCCGGCCGCGCCGCACGCGCTCGTCAGCGAATGTGCGCCGAAGCCGTCGAGGCTCGCGACATCGAGCTGGTCGCACAGGCGCTGCGTGCCCGACGCGATGTCGAAATGCCACGCCGGCACGCGCTTGCTTGCGCCTGCGCCTGCCTGCACGGCGTCGGTTGCGCCGTCCGGCGTCAGGATCTCGGCCGGCCGGATGCGCTCGAGCGCGGCAGCGAGCTGCTCGGGTTCGATTTCTGCGAGCCGCAGCGCGCCGCTTGCGAGGTTCAGCCACGCGAGGCCGACATTGACCGCGACGCCACGCTTGTTGTGGCCCGTGCACATCGCGAGCAGGTAAACATCGTTCTTGTCGGACAGCAGTGCTGCATCGGTCAGCGTGCCGGGCGTGACGACGCGCACGACCTTGCGCTCGACGGGGCCCTTCGACGTGGCGGGATCGCCGATCTGTTCGCAGATCGCGACCGATTCGCCCATCTTCACGAGCTTGGCGAGATACTGTTCGACCGCGTGGTGCGGTACGCCTGCCATCTTGATCGGCGTGCCGGCGGATGCGCCGCGTTGCGTGAGGGTCAGGTCGAGCAGGCGTGCGGCCTTTTCCGCGTCTTCGAAGAACAGCTCGTAGAAGTCGCCCATCCGGTAGAAGACAAGCGTGTCGGGATGGTCGGCCTTGATGCGCAGGTACTGCTGCATCATCGGGGTGTGGCCGGCGAAGGCTTCGGGCGACAGCGTGGTCATAGGTCAGGCATGAAGTTGTTGCTTGGGTTGCCCGAGTTTACCAGTGGCTTCCATGTGCAAGCGCGAAGTTCGCCGTTTGGCCAGTTGCGGGTGATCGGCGAACCCTTGCGTGCTGACGGCGTCCCGCATATCAGCGCGTGTGTTTGGACGTCAGGCGGCGTGCGCGGCTTAGAACCCGGCGGCGCAGCGCCGCCGGTCGGTTTCGAGCATGGCGGCCCGATCCGCGGCTCTCATTCGGCCCCTTTATCGCCTGGGAGACTAGCCACTCATTATCATCGACCGCAGACGATTTCGTTCGTCCGGACAGCGCTACAAACTGTGAAACGTTTGGCAGACCGCGTAATCCAGTTACTCGGTCTTTATATTTACCCACGCTCTCGGGACTTACACCAATCAACCTCGTAAAACTGAAACTTAGGCAAGTTTCAATGAATGGAGCGTGCTAGTCTGAAACGGCAATATATATAAAAACGCAGTAAGTTCGGGGCACAAACATGAAGCAGGCCATACAGGATGCGGGGGGCGCGTGCGCGCAAAGTACCCTGGTGCCGCACGTTACAACGGTCGCGGACGAGTCGGAGCGGATCAATCTGATCGAGCTTGGCGCTCGCGTGTTGTCAGTGACCGTGCTGGGCGTATTTGCCTATCTGATTTATATACCGTGGCGATTGGACCCGAGCCGGATTACGCTGGTCCTGCTGCTGGTATCCGCGGTACTGACCGTCTGCATGTCGGCGTTTGCCAAATTGCCGAAACGGCGCGACTGGCATCCCGTTGCAGTGTGCTTGTCCCTGGGCGGTTCGTTCTACTGCCTGACCTATCAGCTGACTGCCAGTACCCAACTGATCCCGGAGTGGGCAGGGGGCGCCTGGCAAATATGCGGGATTGCGTGGCAACTGTTCGCGAAACTGTCGCTCGGGCGCTCGTTCGGCTTGCTGCCGGCGAATCGCGGCGTCGTTTCGACCGGAGCGTACCGGTTCATGCGCCACCCGATCTATGCCGGTTATCTGTTGTCCGAAATCGGTTTCCTGCTCGCAAACTTCAGTACGCGAAACCTGCTCGCGATCGGCATCTGGATGCTGTTGCAGATCGGGCGAATCAGTTTGGAAGAGCGGGTGCTGTCGGAAGACGCCGATTATCGTGCGTACAAGACGAAGGTTCGGTACCGGCTGATTCCCGGTGTGTTTTGACGGGCGTGCCCAAAGCGCGCCGTGGTGGTGCGCCGGTGAAACAGACTGGCACGGCGAACGTGCAAAAGTTGGCGTACTCGGGTCACGGACCTTCGCACGCCGACTCTGTCCTGCGTGTCAGGACGTGTGTCCTGACGTGAGGCTGAGAGCCACCGCCTGCGCAACTTCGATGCCGTCGATCGCCGCCGAATAAATGCCGCCTGCATACCCGGCGCCTTCGCCGGCCGGATACAGGCCTTCGACGTTCATGCTCTGGTAATCGTCCTTGCGTCGAATTCGGATCGGTGACGACGTGCGCGTCTCCACACCGGTGAGCACTGCATCGTGCATCGCGAAGCCGGCGATCTTCTTGTCGATCTGGGGCAGGGCTTCACGGATCGCTTCGATCACGTAGTCCGGCAGCGCGGTGCTGAGATCGGTCGGGTTCACGCCCGGCTTGTACGACGGCTCCACGGAGCCCAGCGACGTCGACGGTCGGCCTGCGATGAAATCGCCGACCAGTTGACCCGGCGCGCGGTAATCGCCGCCGCCGAGTTCGAACGCGCGCTCTTCCCATTTGCGCTGGAACGCGATGCCCGCCAGCGGGCCGCCGGGATAATCGTCCGGCGTGATGCCGACGACGATACCCGCGTTCGCGTTGCGCTCGGCCCGCGAATACTGGCTCATGCCGTTGGTGACCACGCGGCCCGGCTCGGAGGTCGCCGCGACCACGGTGCCGCCAGGGCACATGCAGAAGCTGTAGACGGCGCGGCCGTTGCTGCAGTGGTGGACCACCTTGTAGTCGGCGGCGCCGAGCTGCTTGTGGCCCGCGAACTTGCCGAAGCGGCTGCGATCGATCAGCCCCTGCGGATGCTCGATGCGAAAACCCAGCGAGAACGGCTTGGCTTCGATATAGACGCCGCGATCGTGCAGCATCTGGAAGGTGTCGCGCGCGCTGTGGCCCACGGCCAGCACCACGTGGTCGCACCGCAGCGTTTCTCCGTTCGAGAGCTTCAGCGAGCGCACCTTGCCCTGATCGATCTCGATGTCGTCGACCCGTGTTTCGAAACGCACTTCACCACCCAGTTCGTGGATGGACGCACGCATTTTTTCCACCATGCTGACGAGGCGGAACGTGCCGATATGCGGCCGGCTCAGATACAGGATGTCTTCCGGCGCGCCTGCCTTGACGAATTCGTCCAGCACCTTGCGGCCATAGTGGTTGGGATCCTTGATCTGGCTGTACAGCTTGCCGTCGGAAAACGTCCCGGCCCCGCCTTCGCCGAACTGCACGTTGGATTCGGGGTTGAGCACGCTCTTGCGCCACAGGCCGAAGGTGTCCTTGGTGCGCTCGCGCACGGCCTTGCCGCGTTCGAGGATGATGGGGCGGAAACCCATCTGCGCGAGGATCAGCCCAGCGAACAGGCCGCACGGCCCCATGCCGATCACGACCGGGCGCAGGAAATTGCCGTGCTCGGGCGCCTTCGTGACGAAGTGGTACGCCATGTCGGGCGTCACGCCGCAATGCGGCTTGCCGGCGAGGCGCTTGATCGCGGCCGCTTCGTCCGCGACTTCGACGTCGACGATATACGTGAGCTTGATGTCGGCGCGCTTGCGCGCATCGTGCGCACGACGGAACACGGTGTAACGGAGGAGCTCGTCCGCGGCCACGCCAAGCTCCGCGAGGCGCGCGCGAATCGCGGCCTCTAACGCGCTTTCGGGGTGGTCGAGGGGGAGTTTAATTTCGCTTAGCCGTAACATGGGGACTCGGATGCGATTGCCACGGCGTCGTGGCGGTGTTGATACGGTCGGGGGCCGGCAGGCCGGCGGGGTTGTCCGCCGCGCGGGCGTGCCGCACGCAAACCCGCACGCAAACCATTTATTGTCGTTGCGGGAACGGCGGTGTGGGCGGCAGTACGCTACCGGCCCCGACAAACTCAAGCAACTTCAGGATAGGCGCACGAAGCGACCCTTGTGCGGGAAGATTTTCCCGCCTCCCGGCAACCGGGAGGCGAACGGTGCGCCGTCGTGACGATGCCCGCGAGCGGTGTGCGCGAAGGCCGCGCCGCGCGGGCGCGGCCGGGGCTTACTCCGCCGCCGGATGTACGCGGGTGTAACGGTTCAGGATCGGGATCATCTGCGCGTAGATCTTCGGGTTCGCCGCGACGATTTCATGGCGATGCAGGAAATCGGCGTCGCCCGTGTAGTTGCCGACGAGGCCGCCGGCCTCGGTGATCAGCAGGCTGCCCGCAGCCATGTCCCACACGTTGATGCCTTGCTCGAAGAACGCGTCGAGGCGGCCGGCCGCGACGTTCGCGAGATCGAGTGCTGCCGCGCCCGGACGACGCAGGCCGGTGCAGGCTTGCGTCATTTCGGTGAAGAGGCGCGCGTATGCATCGAGGCCGTCCTTTTCGCGGAACGGGAAGCCCGTGCCGACCAGTGCGTCCGACAGGCGGTCGCGGCGGCCGACGCGGATGCGGCGGTCGTTCAGGTACGCACCGCGGCCGCGCGTGGCCGTGAACAGGTCGTTCTTGTTCGGGTCGTAGACGACGGCCTGCGTGACGACGCCCTTGTGCTCGAGCGCAATCGACACGCAGTAGTACGGGAAGCCGTGGATGAAGTTGGTCGTGCCGTCGAGCGGATCGATGATCCACTTGAATTCGGATTCGTTCTCCGATTCGCCCGATTCCTCGGCGAGGATCGCGTGGTCGGGGTAGGCGGTCTTCAGCGTCTCGATGATCGCGTCTTCGGCGGCCTTGTCCACTTCGGTGACGAAGTCGTTCTGCTGCTTCTTGCGGATCTCGATCAGGTCGAGATCGAGGGACGCGCGGTTGATGATCTGTCCGGCGCGGCGCGCAGCCTTGACAGCGATGTTGAGCATGGGATGCATGAGCCTGGATCCTGTAGCCGGCGGCACGGGCCGCCACGAAGTGGAACAACCGCCCGGCACGGCGCAAGCGTGGCAGGCGAGGTGAGACGCGAATTGACAAAGAACGGGGTACGACCCGCGCCGCACGGAGTGCGACGCGTAAAGGCATGATTTTACCCGATTTTTGGCGGTTTCAGGCGACCGGGATACGGGGAAACCCCCACTATCCGTCCGGACGAGTGGGTTTGCCGCGGCGATGGCGATACCATACTGCCATTCTGATGAACCGAGTCGTATCGTAGTGGAAACCCCGCAGATCACCGCCGCGCCGTCCGAGCCGGGCGCGGCCTCGTCCCGGCCGCCGTCCGGCGGCTTCACGTCCACCCGTTTCGTGCTCGTCGAGCCGAGCCATCCCGGCAACGTCGGGGCGGCCGCCCGCGCGCTGAAGACGATGGGTTTCTCGCGTCTGGTGCTGGTCGCGCCGCGTGTGCCGCACGTCCAGAGCGATCCCGAGGCGATCGCGATGGCCAGCGGCGCGGACGACGTCCTCGCTTCCGCGCATGTCGTGCCGACGCTTGGCGACGCGCTGTCCGGCGTGCACTGGTCGATCGCACTGACCGCGCGTACGCGCGAATACGGGCCGCCGCGTCTCGCGCCGCGCGCGGCCGCCACGCAGGCGTGCGCACAGGTCGGCACGGGCGACATCGCGCTCGTGTTCGGCAACGAGCGCACGGGCCTCGCGAACGAGCACGTCGAGCAGTGCAGCGCGCTCGCGCACATCCCGGCGAACCCGGCCTACAGTTCGCTGAATCTCGCACAGGCCGTGCAGGTGCTCGCGTACGAGCTGCGCGTCGCGTTTCTCGAGCAGGCGAGCGAGCCGTCGGCGCAAGCGCCGGCCGAAGCCGGCACGCTCGCGCAGAGCGACGAGATCGAGCGGATGTACGTGCACCTCGAGAACGCGCTGATCGCCCTCGATTTCCTCGATCCGCGCAACCCGAAGAAGCTGATGCCGCGGTTGCGGCGCCTGTTCGCGCGCACGGGCCTCGAGCGTGAGGAGGTCAATATCCTGCGCGGTATCGCGAAGCACATCCTGCTGAAATCGGGCAAACCGGGCGGCGACGCGTAAGCGGCCGGCGCGCAGTGCACGGGCCGCAGGACGGCTCGGCGCGCGGGGCCGTTTCCCTGTCGGGCAGGTGCTGCGTCGGCCGCCGGAAGCGCCGGGCCGAATCGCCCGGCCTGTTCGGCCATCCCGCAAACTCAATGCCAGCAAGCGTTCCGGCCGAATACCCGCGCCGTCGGCGGGGTGAACGCGCGGGCTCGTGCGGTCGTGCGCGACTCGCCCTACAATCGCCGAACGTCATAACTAAATTACCCGGCGCGATAACGGCCGGTCATTGCCGGCGATGCGCGCCGGCCTTTTCCCAGACCACATCATGTTCACGAGACTGCGCGAAGACGTTGCAACGATTCGCGAGCGGGATCCCGCCGCTCGCAGTGCATGGGAAGTGCTGACCTGTTATCCGGGGCTGCATGCGCTCGTACTGCATCGTTTCGCGCACGCATGCTGGCGCGCGAAGCGCTACTGGCTCGCGCGTTTCGCGTCACAGGCCGGCCGGTTCCTGACCGGCATTGAAATCCACCCGGGCGCGACGATCGGCCGGCGCGTGTTCATCGATCACGGCATGGGTGTCGTGATCGGCGAGACGGCGATCATCGGCGACGACTGCACGATCTATCAGGGCGTGACGCTGGGCGGCACGTCGCTCACGCGCGGCGCGAAGCGCCACCCGACGCTCGAGGCCGGCGTGATCGTCGGCGCGGGTGCGAAGGTGCTCGGCGGTTTCACGGTCGGTGCGGGTGCGAAGATCGGTTCGAACGCGGTCGTCGTGAAGCCGGTGCCGGCAGGCGGCACGGCGGTCGGCAATCCGGCGCGCATCGTGATGCCAGCGCAGCCGAAGCCGCAGCCCGAACGCGCGGCGTTCTCCGCGTACGGGATCACGCCGAATGCCGACGATCCGATGTCGCTCGCCATTCACGGGCTGATCGATCACGCTGCGAAGGAAAGCCGCCGCGTCGACGAGATCGTCGCGGCGCTCGAGCGGCTCGGCACGCATCTGGAAACGCTGCAGGGCGCCGACGCGGCGCGCCTCGATCTGCGCCGGCTGTCGGCGGTGCTGGAAGGCAAGACGGTCGAGCGCCAGGCGTAATGTGATCGATGCGGGTCGCTGCCGGTCGCGACAGGTCGGTTCGACGGCGGCGGCCGCGTCAGTCGAGCGGCATCGCGTGGATGCCTTCCGCGTCGACACGCAGGTAACCGCCGCGCGGCTTGCCGTGGTCGAGATCCCAGTCGGGCAACACCCAGCGAATGCCGCCCGGCTCGCTGTGGCGCGCGGGGCGGTGCGTGTGGCCGTGAATGATCACGCTCGCGCGGCTTTTCCGGAACAGGGCGGCCACCCCTTCACGCGTGACATCGTAAATCGCCGAAGCAGGGCGCATCCGGCCCGCTTCGCTGTTCGAGCGCATGCGGTGCGCGAGCGCGCGGCGCCAGCGGAACGGCCATGCGAGAAACAGCCATTGCGCGACGCGGTTGCGTGCGAAGCGGCGGAACAACTGGTAGCCGCGATCGGCCGTGCATTGCGCGTCGCCGTGCGCGAGCACGATGCGCTGGCCGAACGCCATGATCAGCGACGGGTCGGGCAGCAGCATCGCGCCGGCTGCCTTCATGAAGCGCCGGCCGAGCAGGAAATCGCGGTTGCCGTGCATCACGTAGAGCGCAATTCCGCGTTCCGAGAACGTGTGCATCAGCGCGGCCATGCGGGCCGCGAACGGATCGTCGTCGAGGATGTCGTCGCCGATCCAGTATTCGAACAGATCACCGAGGATGAACACCGAGTCGGCGCTGTCGGCGGTGTATTTCACGAAATGCTCGAACGCGGCGACCGTCTTCGGAATCGCTTCGCTCAGGTGCAGATCGGAGAGAAACAGGAACGGGCGTGCGGCTTGCGCGTATTCGCGCTCGCCCGGCACGCCCGCGGAGACGCTTCGCGGCGGACTCTCCTGCAACATCGAAGTGCCTCCGTTACGTGCTGTGCGTCAGACCACGACGGCCTTTTCGATCACGACGTCGTCGGCCGGCACGTCCTGATGGAAACCGGCGTTGCCCGTCTTGACGCCCTTGATCTTGTCGACCACGTCCTGGCCTTCGACAACCTTGCCGAACACGGCGTAGCCCCAGCCTTGCGGCGTCGGCGACGAGTGGTTCAGGAAGTCGTTGTCGTTCACGTTGATGAAGAACTGGGCGGTCGCCGAGTGCGGATCGTTCGTGCGCGCCATCGCGATCGTGTAGTTGTCGTTCTTCAGGCCGTTGTTCGCTTCGTTGTCGATCGGCGCATCGGTCGGCTTCTGCTTCAGGCCCGGCTCGAAGCCGCCGCCCTGGATCATGAAGCCGTTGATCACGCGATGGAACACGGTGCCGTCGTAGTGGCCCTTCTTCACGTAGTTCAGGAAGTTTTCGACCGTCTTCGGTGCCTTCGCGGCGTCGAGCTCGAGCTTGATCACGCCGTGGTTCGTATGCAGTTCAACCATGATGAATTCCTTCGGTGAGGCGGTTTAAATGGCACGCGGCCGGTCGTGCGACGCGGCCGCGTGAGGCGCCGGACGTGCCGGCAGGTTCTTACTTCGAGACGACGCTCGCCGATTCGATCACGATCGGTTGTGCGGGCACGTCCTGCATCGGGCCGCGCGAGGTCGTCGCGACGCCTTCGATCTTCTTCACGACGTCGAGACCCGACACGACCTTGCCGAACACCGCATAACCGTTGCCGTCCGGGTTCGGGTAGTCGAGGCCGCTGTTGTCGACCGTGTTGATGAAGAACTGCGCGGTGGCCGAGTTCGGATCGCTCGTGCGCGCCATCGCGATCGTGCCCGTCAGGTTCTTCAGACCATTGCGGCTTTCCAGCGGGATCGGCGCGCGGGTCGGCTTCTCCTCGAAGTTGGTCTTGTAGCCGCCGCCCTGGATCATGAAGCCCTTGATCACGCGATGGAAGATCGTGCCGTTGTACTGGCCGGCCTTCACGTAATCGAGGAAGTTGGCGACCGATTTCGGCGCCTTCTCCGGGTAGAGCTCGACGCGGATGTCGCCCTGCGAGGTCTTCAGCTGCACGACGGGGTGCGCGGTAGCCGATTGCGCGAACGCAGGTGCGGTCGCGGTCGCGAGAAGGGCGGCGCCGCCAAGCGCCAGCAACAGACGTTTCATTGCGATCCTCAGGTTGGGAGGGAAAGAAGGCCGCGCCGCTTATTGCGACGGCGCGACGTACGGCGCCGCCAGTGCGCCCGACGGACCGCTGAACTGGAACGTCGGCGACATCGGCAGCGTGGTGGTGCTCACGTTCGCGGCGGCGCGGTCGGAGTAGTCGCGCGTGGCCGGTGAGGCCGCGCGGGCGTTCGGCGCGGTCTTCGGCGGCGACACGATCTTCTGGAGATCGGCGAGGCGCTGCGCGGTCGCGCCGCTCGTGCGGCCGAGCGATTGCGCGCGCTTGTACGACTCGGCCGCGAGGCGCAGGTAAAGATCGCCGAGGTTCTCGTATGCGAGCGAGTAGCTCGGGTTCGCTTGCGTCGCCGTGACGAGCGCGGTGCGCGCTTCGTCGTATCGGCCATGCTTCGCGTAAAGCGCCGCAAGGTTGTTGTACGGCTCGGGCAGTTCGGGGTACGCCTGCGTGATTGCGACGAACTGCTGGATCGCGTCGTCGTCGCGGTTCAGGCGGGCCAGCACGGTGCCGCGCTTGAACTGCGCCTGCAGGTCGTGCGGGTTCGATGCGATGCGCGCGTCGAGCTGCGCGAGCGCCTGCTTCCACTGCTTGCCGGCGATCGACGCGTCGATTTCGGGGGTGCCGTCGGCGGTGGCCGGGGCCTTCTGCGCATGCGCTGCGGGGGCCGCGAACAGCGTCAGCGCGACGCCCATGACGGTGGTCGCAACGAGGGTCGCAGCGCTCGGCGCGCGGCCGCGATGAGGTTTCATAGGCGTAAATCGGAATGTTATACTCCGAGCCATTCTAACAAAACGTCTGCGCGTTCCGGCGAGCCGCAGGCAGTCTTTCTTAGCCTCTCGTGGCCGTCACCGCTGTGCTTGCAGCCTGACCGCCCCATGTGATATCGAGGACGCTCGGCCTGGTGCCGCAGCAGATGGTCCGTCCGTTTCGCATGCTGGGCGAGCTTCGCCAGGGCGGTTTCCTTCGGCTCACGGTTCATCTCTATGGAATCACTGCGCATCTACAACACGCTCGCGCGTGACAAGCAAGTTTTCGTGCCGCGCCAGCCCGGCGAAGTGCGGATGTACGTATGCGGAATCACCGTATACGACTATTGTCACGTGGGCCACGCGCGCATGCTGGTCGTGTTCGACCTCGTCCAGCGCTGGTTGCGTGCGATCGGTTACCGGGTCACGTATGTGCGCAACATCACCGACATCGACGACAAGATCATCCGCCGCGCGGTCGAGAACGGCGAGACGATCAAGTCGCTGACCGACCGGTTCATCGGCGCGATGCACGACGACGAAAGCGCGCTCGGCATCCAGCGGCCCGACATCGAGCCGCGTGCGACGGCGTTCATTCCGCAGATGCTCGGCATGATCGAGACGCTCGAGACGAACGGTTATGCGTATCAGGCGACCGACGGCGACGTCAATTACTCGGTGCGCAAGTTCGCGAACTACGGAAAGCTGTCGGGCAAGTCGCTCGACGATCTCCGCGCGGGCGAGCGCGTCGCCGCGAACGACGCGAAGGAAGATCCGCTCGACTTCGTGCTGTGGAAGCGGGCGAAGCCGGAAGATCCGGAAGGCGCGTCGTGGGCGTCGAAGTACGGGATGGGCCGCCCGGGCTGGCACATCGAGTGCTCGGCGATGGGCTGCACGCTGCTCGGCGAACATTTCGACATCCATGGCGGCGGGCAGGATCTGCAATTCCCGCACCACGAGAACGAGATCGCGCAGAGCGAAGGAGCGACCGGCCAGACGTTCGTCAATTACTGGATGCACAACGGCTTCGTGCAGGTCGACAACGAGAAGATGTCGAAATCGCTCGGCAACTTCTTCACGATCCGCGAAGTGCTCGAGCGCTACGACGCGGAAGTCATGCGTTTCTTCATCGTGCGCACGCACTACCGTTCGCCTCTCAATTACAGCGACGTGCATCTCGACGATGCGCGCGCGTCGCTCACGCGCCTCTACACCGCGCTGAAGGACGTCGACGCCGACACGCTCGCGCTCGACTGGAACGAGCCGCACGCGCAGCGTTTTGCGGCCGCGATGAACGACGACTTCAACACGCCGGTCGCGGTGGCGACGTTGTTCGAGCTGGCGGGCGAGGTGAATCGCACGCGCGACGCATCGCTCGCGCGGCAACTGAAACAGCTGGCGGGGCTGCTCGGCCTGCTGGGCCGCGAACCGCGCGCGTTCCTGCAGCAGGCGTCGGGTGCCGCGCAGGCGGGCGGGCTCGCCGCCGACGAGATCGAAGCGAAGATCGCCGCGCGCGTCGCGGCGAAGCAAGCGAAGGACTATGCCGAAGCGGACCGGATCCGGGCGGAACTGCTCGAGACCGGTATCGCACTTGAAGACAAACCGGGCGGATCGACCGAATGGCGTCGCGTATGAGCGCGGTGCGTTCCACTGACCGATCCGTCAGGTAGGAGGCAAGATGGCAACGGCCAGAAAAGCGCCGGTCAGGCGCGCGACCCCGGTCGCCGCGCGTCCGGCAGCCAAGCGCGTGCCGCCGGTGAAGACGGACGCAACGCGCGCCGTGCCGAACGGCGCGCTCAACGGTCATGCGCAGCCCGTGGCCGCGCAGCCGGCCGCCGACGCGGCCCGCAAGGCCCGTGCGTCCGAAGCGGACGGCGAGGAGGTCGTCGTGCGTCCTGCATACTGGGACAAGGCATGCGCCGACCTCGTCAAGCGTGACCGGATCCTGAAGAAACTGATTCCGAAGTTCGGTCCCGCGCATCTCGTGAAGCGCGGCGACCCGTTCGTCACGCTTGCGCGCTCGGTCGTCGGCCAGCAGATTTCGGTGCCGTCGGCGCAGTCGCTGTGGGCGCGCATCGGGGATGCCTGTCCGAAACTCGCGCCGCAACCGGTGATCCGGCTCGGCGCGGACAAGCTGATCGCGTGCGGGTTGTCGAAACGCAAGACGGAATACATCCTCGATCTCGCGCAGCATTTCGTGTCGGGTGCGCTGCACGTCGACAAATGGACGTCGATGGACGACGAGGACGTGATCGCGGAACTCACGCAGATCCGCGGCATCAGCCGCTGGACGGCCGAGATGTTCCTGATCTTCAACCTGTCGCGGCCGGATGTCCTGCCGCTCGACGACCCGGGCCTGATCCGCGCGATCAGCGTCAATTACTTCAGCGGGGAACCCGTCACGCGCAGCGAGGCGCGTGAAGTCGCGGCCAACTGGGAACCGTGGCGCACCGTTGCGACCTGGTACATGTGGCGCAGCCTCGATGCGCCCGACGCCGACGCCTGAGCGGCGGCTATCGGGTTTTAAACATCAATAGTTGAGAGTCGGTTTTGAGCGTCGCCCGCGCGGGTAGAATACGCGCTGCCGCAAGACCCAAGGATTCGAACACATGAAGACCACGTTTCTGGATTTCGAACAGCCGATCGCCGAACTCGAGGCCAAGATCGAAGAGCTGCGATTCGTGCAGGACGACTCGGCTGTCGACATTTCGGAAGAAATCGAGCGGCTGTCGAAGAAAAGCCAGCAACTGACGAAAGACCTCTACGCGAACCTGTCGCCGTGGCAGGTTTCGCAGATCGCGCGGCATCCGCAGCGCCCGTACACGCTCGATTACGTTGCGGAACTGTTTACCGATTTTCACGAGCTGCACGGCGACCGCGCATTCGCGGACGACCTGTCGATCGTCGGCGGTCTCGCGCGCTTCGGCGGCCATCCGTGCATGGTGATCGGTCACCAGAAGGGCCGTGACACGAAGGAACGCGCCGCGCGCAACTTCGGGATGCCGCGTCCGGAAGGCTATCGCAAGGCCGAGCGCCTGATGCGTCTCGCCGAGAAGTTCGGGCTGCCGATCTTCACGTTCGTCGACACGCCGGGCGCGTACCCGGGCATCGGCGCGGAAGAGCGCGGCCAGTCGGAGGCGATCGGCCGCAACCTGTACGTGATGGCCGAGCTGAAGACGCCGATCATCACGACGGTGATCGGCGAGGGCGGTTCGGGCGGCGCGCTCGCGATTGCAGTGGCCGACACCGTGATGATGCTGCAGTTCTCGACCTACTCGGTGATCTCGCCGGAAGGCTGCGCGTCGATCCTGTGGAAGAGCGCAGCGAAGGCGCCGGAAGCCGCGGAAGCGCTCGGCCTGACCGCGCACCGCCTGAAGGCGCTCGGCCTGATCGACAAGATCATCAACGAGCCGCTCGGCGGCGCGCATCGCGATCCGAAGGGCATGGCTGCGCTGCTGCGCCGCGCGCTCGCCGATTCGCTGCGCCAGTTCCAGGGCATGAGCATCGATGCGCTGCGCGAGCGCCGCTTCGAGCGCCTGATGGCCTACGGCAAGTTCAAGGAAACCACGCCGGGCGCATGACCGGCCGCGTGTTCAATACGCGCGCCGCTGCGCGCGCATTCCTCTCGTGATCCCACCGACCGAATTCTCCGCCGACCGCGTCGTCCTCGACGCGGTCGGCGTTGCGCTTTCCGGCATGCCGCCCGATGCGCGCATCGCGATCGCGTACAGCGGCGGCCTCGACTCGACGGTGTTGCTCGATGCGGCCGTGCGCGTCGCGGGCGCGTCGCGCTGCGTCGCGCTGCACGTGCACCACGGGCTGAGTGCGAACGCCGATGCGTGGGTTGCGCATGCCGAGGCGAGCGCGGCCGGGCTCGGCGTCGCATTCGAATCGATGTGCGTCGACGTGCCGCGCGACAGCGGCCTCGGTGTCGAGGCGACAGCGCGCGAGCGGCGCTATGCGGCGCTCGACGAGATGTGCGAACGCCACGGCGCGGCCGCGCTGTGGCTTGCGCAGCATGCGGACGACCAGGCCGAGACCGTGTTGCTGCAGTTGTTGCGCGGCGCGGGGATCGCGGGGCTTGCCGCGATGGCGCCGCGTTACCGCCCCGACGGCGTGAGCGTCGAGCGCGTGCGCCCGCTGCTGCGATTGCTGCGCGCGCAACTCGAGCGTTATGCGGCGCAGCGCGCGCTCGAATGGATCGACGACGAATCGAACAACGACACGCGTTATGCGCGCAATGCGCTGCGCATCGACGTGCTGCCGGCGCTGGCCGTGCATTTTCCGGGCTTTCGCGACGCGCTGGGCCGCGCGGCCCAGCACGCGGCCGCCGCCCAGCGGCTGCTCGACGATCTGGCTGAACTCGACTTCGCCGTTGCCGCGCGCGATGACGGGCAGGCGCTGTCACGCGATGCACTGGTTGCGTTCGACGATACGCGTGGCGCGAACCTGCTGCGCTTCTGGATGCGCCGGCTCGGTTTGCCGGGCGCGTCGGCCGCCCGGCTCGCCAACATGATGCGGCAGTTGCGTGCCGCACACGATGCCCATGCATTGCGCGTCGATCACGCGGGGCAATGCCTGCGGCTTTATCGCGATGTCGTCTACTGGGAAGCGGGCGACAGCAGCGAGCCGGCCGACGACGGCACCGGCACCCCCCATCCGGACGCGTCGCTCGCGTGGGACGGGCAGGAGGTCTGGCACCTGCCGGGATGGCGCGGCACGTTCGTGTTCGCGCCGGTCGACGCGGCAAGCGCCGATGCGGTGCCGGAGGCGC
>NZ_LDVA01000089.1:0-14443 GCF_050768715.1 Burkholderia sp. ZZQ-2
GCGACGACAACCACCGTGCGACGGCCTCCGCGAAGGCGGCGGACGCCGGCACCGCTCATTAACGGAGAAAGGCATGCAATTCGACAAGCGCGCCTGGCTCGACAAGATCAAGCAGATGTTCGCGGGCTTCGACCGCCCGCTCGCCCTCATCGTGTTCCTGCTGCTGTGCGTCGGCATCGTCACGCTGTACAGCGCGGCGATCGACATGCCGGGCCGCGTCGAGGACCAGTTGCGCAACATCCTGCTGACGTTCGTGCTGATGTGGGTGATCGCCAACATCCCGCCGACGACGCTGATGCGCTTCGCGGTCCCGCTCTACACGTTCGGGGTCACGCTATTGGTCGCGGTCGCGCTGTTCGGGATGACCAAGAAAGGCGCGAAGCGCTGGCTGAACGTCGGCGTCGTGATCCAGCCGTCGGAGATCCTCAAGATCGCGACCCCCCTGATGCTCGCGTGGTACTACCAGCGCCGCGAAGGCGGGCTGCGCTGGTACGACTTCATCGCCGCGTTCGGGATCCTGATGGTGCCGGTCGGGCTGATCGCCAAGCAGCCCGACCTCGGCACGGGCCTGCTCGTGTTCGCGGCCGGCTTCTTCGTGATCTACCTCGCCGGCCTGTCGTTCAAGCTGATCGTGCCGGTGCTCGTCGCGGGCGTGATCGCGGTCGGCTCGATCGCCGTGTTCGAAGATCGCATCTGCCAGCCCGAAGTGCAGTGGCCGCTGATGCACGACTACCAGAAGCACCGCGTGTGCACGCTGCTCGACCCGACTTCCGACCCGCTCGGCAAGGGCTTCCACACGATCCAGGCCGTGATCGCGATCGGCTCGGGCGGCGTGCTCGGCAAGGGCTACCTGAAAGGCACGCAGGCGCACCTCGAGTTCATTCCGGAGAAGCACACCGACTTCATCTTCGCGGTGTTCTCCGAGGAATGGGGGCTCGTCGGCGGGCTCGTGCTGCTGACGCTTTACATGGCGCTGATCGCACGCGGGCTCTATATCGCCGCGCAGGGCGCGACGCTGTTCGGCCGCCTGCTCGCAGGCTCGCTCACGCTCGCGTTCTTCGTCTATGCGTTCGTCAACATCGGGATGGTGAGCGGCGTGCTGCCGGTCGTCGGCGTGCCGCTGCCGTTCATGAGTTATGGCGGCACGGCGCTCACGACGCTCGGCATCGCGATCGGGATGATCATGAGCGTCGGGCGGCAGCGGCGGTTGATGAAGAGCTGACCGCGCGGTACGCATCGCAGAAAGAAAGACGGCGCCGCGGCGCCGTTTTTTTTCGACCGTCCTTGCCGAACGCGGCCGCGCGGCGCGGCGTGGCGCGACCTCCGTTCACGGCGCCGGCGCGTGCGTCCCGCCCGGCTCCGCGCCGGCACCCGACGCCGGCCCCTGCACCTTCAGCCGCGCACTCAGCTCCTTGAATTTCAGCCCGGCCGTCTCGTCGCCCTGCGCGGCCGCCGCCGCGTAATACGCCCGCGCGATGTTCAGGTTCTGCGCGACACCGTCGCCCCCGCGCTCGTAGAACGACGCGGTCACGTACTGCGCGGTCGGCTCGCCTGCATCGGCGGCCTGCTTGTACCACGCGAATGCCTGCCGGTTGTCGCGCGGCGTGCCGCGCCCGTCGAGGAACTGGTTCGCGAGCGACAGCGCGGCCTGCACGTGCCCCTGCTTCGCCGCCCGCAGGAACCAGCGATGCGCTTCGGCCGGATTGCGCGCGACGAACTCGCCGTCGTCGAGCATGCGCCCGTACACGTACTGCGCATGCGACATGTTCGCGTCGGCCGCGCGCTTCAGCCAGCGCAGCCCTTCGTCGACGTTCGCCGTCACGCCTTCGCCGGTCAGCAGCATCATCGCGTAGTTGAATTGCGCGAGACGGTCGCCGCGCTCGGCCGCGTCGTGGAACTGCACCAGCGCCGCGCGATAGTCGCCGGCGTTGTAGTCGGCGACCGCCGACTGCGTCTCGCGCGATGGATCGGGCTTCGCTTGCGGCGCGCCCGGTGCGCCCGCTGCAATACACACGCCATAGACGCCACACACGCACCACAGGCCGAGCATCGCGCCGATCCGCCTGCGCGCCCCGGCCCCACCCTGCACGCGCCCACGGCACGCGCCGTCGCCATCGTTCATGACCGTACCTCCTGCAGCGCCTGCCGCGTGGCGCGCAACAGCCAGCTGACGTCGGCCGACAGCGTGATCATCCGGTAGCCGGCCTCGCGATACTGGCGCGCGGCCGCCGTATCGCCCGCGAAGATGCCGACCGCGACGCCGGCCTGCCGGCCGGCCGCGAGCACGCGCGCCATCGCGGTTTCGACGTCCGGATGGCGGATGTCGCCGAGATGCCCGAGGCTCGCCGCGAGATCGGCCGGACCGACGAACAGGCAGTCGACGCCGGGCAGCGCCGCAATCCGCTCGACTTCGTCGACGCCGCGCGCCGATTCGATCTGCACGATCACCGCGACCTGCGCGTTCGCCGTCTGCACGTAATCTCGGCGCATCCCGAACGCTGCCGCGCGCACCATGCCCGCGACACCGCGCAGCCCGTCCGGCGATTCGGGCGACGGATAGCGCGTCAGCCGCACCGCGTGCGCGGCGTCGTCGACCGTCTCGATGCATGGAAACATCAGCGTGCGCGCGCCGGCATCGAGCGCGCGCTTCACGAGCCACGGCTCGCGCGCCGGCACGCGCACGACGGGTTCGCTCGGCAGATGGGCGGCCGCGATCGCGCGCAACTGCGATGCAACATCGCGGCTGTCGTTCGGCGCGTGCTCCATGTCGATGCAGAGCCAGTCGTAGCCGGCATGCGCGAGCGCTTCCGCGGCCGAGTCGCTGCCGAGCGACAGCCACAGGCCGTACAACGGGTCGTCGCCGTCATGCAGGCGTTGTTTGAGGGAATTGGTGAGCGTGCTCATCGATACGGCCTCCTGGACGGAACGGCAATCGAACGGGACAAGCAACGGGCAAAGCGGAGCGCGACACGCCGGGCAGCGAAGCACGGCGGCGCCAGGACCGGGCCCTGGATCGTTGGTCGGCCGTGGACGGCCGATCTGACAGCGCCGGCCGCGCGATCGCGCACGGCCGCGTTTTCCGGCGCCACGCAACGATCATAGCGCGGCGTTACGCGGAATGTGGGAACGGACGGGGGCGGGACGAAGCCGCGGGGTGCGGCGTCAGGCAGCCCGCGCCGGCTGGCGGGGCTGCCGGGAAGGCGGGATCAGCGGCCGGGCTGGCGCTCGACGTCGGCCCAGCAGTTCGGCGTTTCGTACAGGCGCACGCGCTCGAGCCGCAGGTTCACGCCATAGTGCGCGTCGTACACGTTCGCGAGGATGTCGAACGCGATCGCCGCGAGGTTCTCGACGGTCGGGATCCGGTCGATCACGACCGTCTTGTGGTCGGCCATCTGCTCGAGGAACGAGCGCACGACCTCGTCGCGGGCGTAGACCAGGAACGCGTGGTCCCACTTGCCGACCAGGTGCTCCATCGCGAGCGCCTTCACGTCGGCGAAATCCATCACCATGCCGCGGTCGGGCGCCCCCTCGGTATCGACGAGATCGCCGCGCAGCGTGACTTCGAGCACGTAGCGATGACCATGCAGGTTCCGGCACTGGCTGCGGTGATCGGGAATGCGGTGGCCCGCGTCGAATTCGAGTTTTCGGGTAATCAGCACGATGTCAAAAGCCGTGGCTCAGGGAATGTTCAGATATTTGTGGGTCTGCATCGACAGCCGCCACTGCGGATGACGCTTGCACCAGTCGATCGCGAGCTTCGTATTGAGGTCGCGCGACGGGCCGTCCATCGGCTGGACGAGGAAATACTCGAAGTCGAGCTTCGCGTAGTCGGCCAGCCGCTGGTTGTCCTGCGGGATCACGACCTTCAGTTCGTTGCCCTTCGTGACGACGAGCGGCGCGTCGGCCTTCGGGCTCACGCAGATCCAGTCGATCGATTCGAGCACCGGCAGCGAACCGTTGGTCTCGATCGCGATCTCGAAGCCGGCCGCGTGCAATGCGTCGACGAGCGGCTGGTCGAGTTGCAGCATCGGCTCGCCGCCCGTGCAGACGACGAAGCGGTGCGCCTCGCCCTCCGGCCACAGGCCGGCGATCGTCGCGACGAGCGCTTCGGCGTCCTTGAACTTGCCGCCGTTCTCGCCGTCGGTGCCGACGAAGTCGGTATCGCAGAAGCGGCACACGGCCTCCGCACGATCCTCTTCGCGGCCCGACCACAGGTTGCAGCCGGCGAACCGGCAGAACACGGCCGGCCGGCCCGCGTTCGCGCCCTCGCCCTGCAACGTGTAGAAAATTTCCTTGACCGCGTAAGTCATCGTGCTTCGTCCGGCTCGCGCCGCTCGTTGTCGATCAGAATCCGTTATTCATTCAGCGCTGCCGGCGCACCCGCGTCACAGCGGCGCTTCGGTCACCCGCTCGCCCTTCAGGTAAGCCTCGTAGCCGCGCTTGCGCAGCTTGCAGGCGGGGCATTCGCCGCAGCCGAAGCCCCATTCGTGCAATTCCGCGCGCTCGCCCACGTAGCACGTGTGCGTCTCGACGCGGATCAGTTCGACGAGCGCTTCGCCGCCGAGCTGCTCGGCGAGCTGCCACGTCTGCGCCTTGTCGAGCCACATCAGCGGCGTCTCGAGCACGATGCGCGTGTCCATCCCGAGGTTCAGCGCGACCTGCAGCGCCTTCATCGTGTCGTCGCGGCAGTCGGGGTAGCCCGAGAAATCGGTCTCGCACATTCCGCCGACCAGCACACGCAGCCCGCGGCGATAGGCGATCGCCGCGGCGATCGTCATGAACATCAGGTTGCGGCCCGGCACGAACGTGTTCGGCAAGCCGTTCGCCGCCGTCTCGATCTCGATCGTGCGCGTCATCGCGGTATCGCTGATCGCGCCGAGCACCGACAGGTCGATCATGTGATCGTCGCCGAGCCGGTCCGACCATGCGGAAAAATCGCGCTTCAGTGCTTCGCGCACGCCTTCGCGACACTCGAGCTCGACGCGGTGGCGCTGGCCGTAATCGAAGCCGAGCGTCTCGACCGTCTGGTAGCGTTCCAGAGCCCAGGCCACGCACGTGGCCGAGTCCTGCCCGCCGGAAAACAACACGAGCGCGCCGTCTTTAGCGTCTGTCCGAATCACCGTGATACTCCGTGAATGTGTAGGCTCGCGTCGCGCTGCGCCCCGGGGCCGGCTGCCGCCGGGCGGCCCGACGCGTGCCGGCCTGGGCCGGCTCGACCAGTATAGGCAGCGCAATCGGCCGCGAACGCGGCGGAGCGCTTATACCGCCCATCGCGCGGCATCGTTGCCGCGCGCCACGGCGGCGCCACGCTGGCAGCCTGCCGTGCGCATGAAGCGATGCGCTAAGTTATTGAGCGGACACGGATTTTATCATGCCATCTCGAATACTGCCGGGCCCGCGGGCCCGCGGGCCTCATCACGCCAACCCCACCACAAACGAAAAACCCCAAGAACCTTCCGATTCTTGGGGTTTTAATTCTGGTGGCCTGGGACGGAATCGAACCATCGACACGCGGATTTTCAATCCGCTGCTCTACCAACTGAGCTACCGGGCCAACGAAGAATGAAAGTATATCGAGCTATTCGTACCTGAGCAAGTGTTTTCGCAAAATATTTTATACGGCGCCTTCGGACGGTTTCTTGCCGAGCTCGACACCGAGCTGCTTGAGCTTGCGATACAGGTGCGTGCGCTCGAGGCCTGTCTTCTCCGCGACGCGCGTCATGCTGCCGTTTTCGCGCGCGAGGTGATATTCGAAGTACGCACGCTCGAACGCATCGCGCGCTTCACGCAACGGAATGTCGAACGGGATCGCGGCCGTCTGGCCCGCGAGGCCGAGCGCCGAAGCCATGTCGTCGCCGAGCGTCGGCAGCGCGGCCGCGGATGCGACCGCCGCCGGGCCCGCCGGCTGCCCCGCACCGGCCTTCGCCGCCGCGTTCGCGGACACCGGCGCCGCACCGCGTGCGAGGCCGTGCTCGACGGACTTCAGCAGCTTCTGCAGCGCGATGGGCTTCTCGAGGAAATCGAGCGCGCCGATCTTCGTCGCCTCGACGGCCGTATCGATCGTCGCGTGCCCGGACATCATGATCACGGGCATCGTCAGCAGCCCCTGCGCCGCCCACTCCTTGAGCAACGTCACGCCGTCGGTATCGGGCATCCAGATATCGAGCAGCACGAGATCGGGCGCCTGATTCAACCGGTATTCCCGCGCGGCCTGCGCGTTCTCCGCTGCCTCGACGACATGTCCTTCATCGCTGAGGATCTCCGAGAGCAATTCCCGGATGCCCATTTCATCATCTACCACCAGGATGGTTGCCATTTACGCTGCCTTTGTCTGCTCACTTGCTTTTGTCTTGGCGGGAGCCGTCCCGTCCTGCACGCCCGATTCGGCGCCTGGCGCATCGCTCGCCATCTGCAGGAACAGAATCGACACCTGCGCACCCTCGACGGTCTCGCCGTGCATGCGATTGCGCAGATCGATCCGCGCACCGTGCTCATCGACGATTTTCTTGACCGTGGCCAACCCCAGCCCCGTGCCCTTCGCCTTCGTCGTCACATAAGGCTCGAACGCGCGGGTCAGGATGCGCGCCGGAAAACCGGGCCCGTTGTCGGACACGGTAAGACGTACCGCGACGCGTGTTTTGCCCTCGGCGTCGGGATCGCCATATTCTACTGTCTTGGTTTCGATCAACACACGCGGATGCGCTGTCTCCGCGACCGAATCCTGCGCATTCTGCAGCAGGTTGTGAATCACCTGGCGCAATTGCGTCGCGTCGCCGCGAATCACCGGCAGCGACGGCGCGAGCTCGGCGACGATCGCGCTCTTGCCTTCGCCCACCCCGTACAGCCCGAGCACCTCGCTCGCCAGTTCGTTCAACTGCAGGTTCGCGAGCACCGCCGGCGGCGTGCGCGCGTATTCGCGGAAATCGTCGACCATCCGCTTCATCGCGGCCACCTGGTTGACGATCATCGTCGCGCCGCGCTTGAGCACATCGGCGTCGGGCGGCGCGAGCTTGTCGGACAGCTTCATCTGCAACCGCTCCGCCGACAGCTGGATTGGCGTCAGCGGATTCTTGATCTCGTGCGCGAGCCGGCGCGCGACCTCGCCCCACGCAACCGAACGCTGCGCGGAAATCACGTCGGAAATGTCGTCGAACACGACGACGTAACCGGACGTCTGCGGATCGTCGGCCTGCCCCTCGATCGTCGATACGAGGCGCGTGCCGCGCACGAGCAGCGTCAGCGGATCGGCTTCGCCCGGCACCTCGATCGCGAACTGCTGCTGCCAATGGCCGCGATCGCCGCTGCCGCCGTCGGATGCCGCCTCGCGATCGGCAAACGCCTTGCGCACCATCGCGCCGAACCCGGCGGCCACGCCGATCCGGTCGAGCGTCGTGCCGATCAGCGCGTTGAACGGCTGCCGGAAGATCCGCTCGGCGCCGCGATTGGCCGTCGTCAGCCGGAACTGGCGGTCGAGCACGAACACGCCGGCCGTCAGGTTCGCGAGGATGCTCTCGAGATACGTCTTCGAATGCTCGAGCGCGACGCGGTTCTTCTCGACCGCGAGCCGCGCCTCGGACAACTGGCGCGTCATCGCGTTGAACGACTGCGTGAGGAAGCCGAGCTCGTCGCGCGTCTTGATCTCGCGCTTCGGCGTGTAGTCGCCTTCCGTGATCTCCTTCGTGCCCTGTGCGAGCAGGAACAGCGGCCGCGCGAGCTGCTGGCCGAGCGCGAGCGCGAGCATCATCGCGATGAACGTCGCGAGGAACAGCGCGAGCGTCAGCGTGCCGATGTACATCTTGCGCAACCCCGTGCGGCCGAGCGCCTTTTCCTGGTACTCGCGATACGCGCGCTGCACGGCATCCGCGTTGTGGGCAAGGGTGGGCGGCACCGGCTGGGTGAGTTGCAGGAAGCGCTCCGCCGGCTGCAGCAGCGATGTCGACGCATCGGGAATCGGCCGCACGACGCGCAGCCGCAGCGCGCCCTTCGCGCCGTGCGCGCGCGGGTCGCCGTCGACTTCGCCCTCGATCGCCGCGTACGCGCCGTGTTCGCGCGCCTGGCTCAGCATCAGCGGCGTCGGCAGGTCGTCCGGAATCAGCGCCGCGAAATTGCCCGACGCCTGCGCGACGATATGCAGGTCGGGTGCCGCGCCGGAGCCGCCGCGGCTCGGCTCGACGATCGTCGCGTCCTGCACGCCGAACTGGTCGCGCAGCCGCAGCAGCGTGAGCGTCGTGCCGTTCGTGTTCGCGTCGGCGCTCGCGAGCTGGTCGGACATCAGCCGCGCCTTCGTCTGCAGATCGGACAGCGACGCATCGAGCATCCCGCGGCCGAGATTCAGGCCGGCCGTCAGCGCCGTCTCGACGTTCACGTCGAACCACGACTCGATGCTGCGCGACACGAACTGGTACGACACGATGTAGATGATCCCGCCTGGCACCACGCCGACGAGCGCGAAGAACACCGCGAGCTTCGCGAGCAGCCGCGTGCCGAACTTGCCCTTCCTCAGGCGCACGACGATCATCCCGATCAGCCCGAGCACCACGAGCAGGAACACGAGTGCGACGACGATGTTCGTCGCGTACAGCCACGAGTAGTAGCGATCGAAGAATTCGGTGTTCGCGCTCGCGGCCGCGAGCAGCACGAGCAGCAGCAGTGCGGTGAGCGCGACGGTCGAGACGATCACGCGAACGAGGAGGCTCTTCCCGCTGGCCGCGCGGCGCACTTTATTTAGCACGTTCGGTCACCGTGAAAGTGAAGCGCTTCCAGTCCGACCCGAGCGTCCAGTCGCGGTTGTTCACCGCATCGACCTGGAACGGCTTCGGCATCAGCGCCGTATCGAGCTGCATCCGCACCGATGCCGTGTAGGTTTCGCCCGAGCGCACCTGGCTGCGGTCGATCACGTGCCACGACGTGATGTGCCTGATGACCGCGAGCGCATCCTTCAGCGACGGGAAACCGAGCTGCAGGCCGCCGGTCGACACGCGATACTCGCGCGTGAGCGGCTGGAACGACAGGCGGATCGTCTGCGACACCGATACCGGCTGTTCGTCGAGCCAGTACCAGCGCGCACGGCTCAACTCGAAATCCGTCGTGAAATACACCGGAATGCCTTTGTTGACGGCATCCTCGAGGCTCGGGTTCAGCTCGAAATCGAAGCGGGCATCGAGGCTCCAGCCGCTTCCGTCGGCCTGGAGCGACGCGCGCTGCACGGCGATCGACTCGGCATGCGCCGGCCGGACGACAGCCAGGCACAGCGTCAACGCGACCATCAGGACGGCCGCGAGCCGAAGTGGAAAAAGGTGTTTGATCGTCACCGTTTCTGAAACCGCGCGTAGAAAAATCCGTCGTGATCGGTGTTCTGGTCGAGTGCGCCGGCGGCCGCCCCTCCCTGCACTCCGCCCGGCAGCAGTTGGCCGGGGGCGTCCAATCGTACCGCATCTTCACAGGCCGCTTCAAACCAGCGGGCCTGCAATTCGCCTTCTTCGGGGAAGACCGAACAGGTCACGTAAAGCAGTTCGCCGCCCGGCTTCACGAGCGGCCACAACGCCGACAGGATGCGACGCTGTTCCGTGACGAGCGCCGGGATGTCGGCCTCGCGACGCAGCCAGCGGATGTCCGGGTGACGACGCACGATACCGGACGCCGAGCACGGCACGTCGGCCAGGATACGATCGAACGGGCGCCCGTCGTACCACGCGTCGGGCGCACCCGCATCGCCGACGCGCACGTCCGCCGCGAGCGACAGCCGCACGAGGTTCTCGCCGATCCGCGCCGCGCGCGCGGCGTCGCTTTCCAGCGCAACGACTTCCGCATCGGCGAGTTCGAGAATATGACCGGTCTTGCCGCCGGGCGCCGCGCATGCGTCGAGCACGCGCATGCCGTCACGCGCGCCAAGCCATTCGGCTGCGAGTTGCGCACCGGCATCCTGCACCGACACGACGCCGTCGGCAAACCCCGGAATGCGATCGACCGGCAGCGCCGACGCGAGCCGCACTGCATGCTTGCCGATCGCGGTCGCTTCGATTCCGCTCGCCCGCAGCGTATCGAGATACGCGTCGACGCTCGCGCGGCGCGCATTCACGCGCAGCGTCAGCGGCCCCTGGCGCTCGCCGGCCGCGAGGATCGCCTGCCATGCGTCGGGCCATGCGCGCTTCACCGAATCGACCCACCACGCGCGGTAATTCCAGCGCGCGACGACATCGTCCTGCAGCGCCGCGACGAGCGCGTCGCGCTCGCGCAGGAAACGGCGCAGCACCGCGTTGACCATCCCCTTCGCGAACGCGCATTCGCGGCGGGCGCCGATCACGGTCACGGCCTGGTCGACCACCGTGAACGGCGGATACGCGGCCTCGTCCGCCGGATCGAGCAGCAGCGCGAGCGCGCCGGCAAGGACTGCGTGCACGTGCGCGGGCGGCGCCTTGCTGATGAGCCGGCCGATCAGCCAGTCCGCACTGCCGAGACGGCGCATCGTCCGGTAGGCGACGTCCTGTGTCGCCCCGCGCGCAAGGGCCTGCGTACCGGACGCCATCTGCGCGAAAACCGCCGAGAGTGCCGCCGGCAGCGCGGTGCCGCGTCGTACCGCATCGACCGCCTGCGCGGCCGCGTCGAGCGCGAAGCCGAGCGAATCGGGCGCGAGATGCAGCGCGGACAGGCGCGCCGGGCGGCCGGAAGAAGACGGAGCGGTAGAACGGGTTCGTGTCATCGGAGCAAATTCGGCAAACAAGCGCGGCAAGCAAATACGGCAAACGGCGGGATCGCGGCACTCGCATGGCCCGCGGTCCCAAACCGGGCATTGTAGCGTGCGACGTTGCAGCCCCCTTGGCCCCTTTACGGCACGCACAAATGAAAACCCCGCAGCGCGAAGCGTGCGGGGTGGCGTGGCGGCCCCCGAACGGCAACTGCCGCACGGGGTGCCGGGGCTCAATCGAAGCGGCCGGTACGCGCCATCTCCATCAAGCGCGCGATGCGCTCCTCGGTGGCCGGGTGCGTCGAGAACAGGTTCTGCAATCCGCCACCATGCAGCGGATTCATGATCATCATCTGCGCCGTGGCCGGATGCGCTTCCGCCGCCTGGAACGGAATGCCTGCCGCATAGCGATGGATCTTGTCGAGCGCGGTCGCGAGCGACTGCGGATCGCCGGAAATCTGCGCGCCGCCGCGGTCGGCCTCGAACTCGCGGGCCCGCGAGATCGCCATCTGGATCAGCGCGCCGGCGATCGGCGCGAGCAGCGCGACCGCGATGCCCGCGATCGGGTTGGCCGGCCGGCCGTTCTCGTCGCGCCCGCCGAAGAACATCGCGAAGTTCGCGAGCGCCGAGATCGCGCCCGCCATCGTCGCGGTAATCGTCGAGATCAGGATGTCGCGATGCTTCACGTGTGCAAGCTCGTGCGCCATCACGCCGCGCATCTCGCGCTCCGACAGCACGCGCAGGATGCCCGTCGTCGCGGCGACCGCCGCGTGCTCGGGGTTGCGGCCCGTCGCGAACGCGTTCGGCGCATCCTCGTTGATCAGGTAGACGCGCGGCATCGGCAAGTTCGCGCGCGTGGCCAGCTCGCGCACCATCCGGTAGAACTGCGGCGCCGTGTTCTCGTCGACTTCCTGCGCGTTGTACATGCGCAGCACCATCTTGTCGGAGAACCAGTACGAGAAGAAATTCATGCCGAGCGCGAACAGCAGCGCGATCGTCATGCCGCGCGAGCCGCCGATCATCCCGCCGATCACGATGAACAGGGCCGTGATCGCGGCCATCAGCATCGCCGTTTTGACCCAATTGAACATACCCACTCCTTATCCGTCAGGGGACCCGCCGCACATCACAAGGCACGGCGGAAAATTGTAAGCGATTTGTTAGATAAGGTCTTGCCGGAAAAATTCAATCTCAGCGTTGCGATGCCGCAAGACGAAGGCCGAGGCCGACGAAAGCGCTGCCGACCGTGCGGTCGAGCCACTTCCTGACACCCGGCTTGCCGGAAAAGCGCGCCGTGACACTGCCCGCGACCCAGGCGACGAGGCTGGTCCACACCGTGCTCATCGCGACGAACACGCCGCCGAGGGTCAGGAACGCCAATGCCTTGTGCGGGCTGTCGGCCGACACGAATTGCGGGAAGAACGACACGAAGAACAGCACCACCTTCGGGTTCAGCACGTTAGTCCAGAAACCCTGCATGAACAGTTGGCGCAGCGGCTTCGCGGCTTGCGCGGCCGCCTTGCCCGACGGCTCGCCCGCCTGCTTCGCGATGATCATCCGCACGCCAAGGTAGATCAGGTAGGCGGCGCCAACCAGCTTGATCACCGTGAACGCGGCAGCCGATGCCGCGAGCAGCGCGGTCAGGCCGAATGCGCAGGCGAGCGCGTGCACGCAGCAGCCGGCCGAAATGCCCAACGCCGACATCAGCCCCGCGCCACGGCCCTGCGCGACACTGCGGCCGACGATATAAGCCGTATCGGGGCCGGGCGTGACGTTCAGCAGGAAGACTGCCAGCACGAAGAAGCCGAAATGGGTGATGCCGAACATGAAAACCTCGAAACCGGAGAGCGCAGGGAAATTCTACGCGCGCCTGCCGCACCGCGCGACTCGGCCGTCCGGCCGATTGCGCACGCCCGGCAGGCCGTGTCGAATAGCGGTCAGGCCGCCTCAGGCAACGTCGGTCAGCGCAAAACGCTGGCCCGCGGCGAGCGGCGAACCGGCCAGGAACTCGCGGGCGGGCAGCCGCTTGCCGCCCGGCTTCTGCAACTGCGTGACGCGCAGCGCACCGCTGCCGCACGCGACGACCACGCCTTCCGGCGCGGCTTCGACGATCGTGCCGGGCAGCGCGTCGCCGCGCGCCGCCACGGGCTCGGCCGCCCACAGCTTGATCGCCGCGCCATCGAGCGTCGCGACGCCGCCCGGGAACGGATCGAACGCACGCACCTGGCGCGCGAGCACGTCGGCCGGCTTGCGCCAGTCGAGCGCCGCTTCGTGCTTGCCGATCTTTTCCGCGTAAGTCACGCCGTCGGCCGGTTGCGGCGTGGCCGGCAGCACACCGTCGCGCTCGAGCTGCACGAGCGCGTCGACGATCAGTCGCGCACCTTCGGCAGCGAGCCGGTCGTGCAGGGTCGCGGTCGTCTCGTCCGGCGCGATCGCGATGCGCGCCTCCTCGATCATCGCGCCGGTGTCGAGGCCGATGTCCATCTGCATCAGCGTGACGCCCGTCTCGGCGTCGCCGGACTCGATCGCGCGGTGGATCGGCGCGGCGCCGCGCCAGCGCGGCAGCAGCGATGCATGAATGTTGATGCAGCCGCCGCGCGGAATGTCGAGCACCTCCTGCGGCAGCAGCAGGCCGTATGCGGCGACCACCATCACGTCATGCGGAGTCGAGCGCAGCAGCTCGATCGCGTCGGCCGCCTCCGCCGGGTACTTGCCCGCGCGGCGCAGCGACGGCGGCTGCGCGACGGGCATCCCGTGCTCGACGGCGTAGCGCTTCACCGCGCTTGCCTGCAGCTTCATCCCGCGCCCGGCAGGGCGATCGGGCTGGGTCAGCACGAGCGGCACCGGAAAACCGGCCTCGTGGATCGCGGCCAGGGCAGCCGCGGCAAATTCCGGCGTGCCGGCAAAAATCACGCGCAACGTATGGGTCATGACAGCTTTCGGGGTCGGGCAGGGCGAACGCGCGTCACATCGCGCGTTCGAGTTTCTTCATCTTCGTCTTGATGCGCGTCTGCTTGAGCGGCGACAGGTATTCGACGAACACGCGCCCCATCAGGTGATCCATCTCGTGCTGGACGCACACGGCCAGCAGGCCCTCGCAGTCGAGCTCGAAGGTCTCGCCCTGCTCGTTGAGCGCACGCACGCGCACATGATCGGGACGCTCGACTTCGTCGTAGATGCCGGGCACAGACAGGCAACCCTCTTCGTAGATCTGCTTCTCGTCGCTCGACCACACGATCTCGGGGTTGATGAACGCGCGCAGCTCGTTCTTTTCCTCCGAGACGTCGATCACGATCACGCGCTCGTGCACGTCGACTTGCGTGGCCGCCAGGCCGATGCCGGGCGCTGCGTACATGGTTTCGGCCATGTCGGCGACGAGCTTGCGGATCCGGTCGTCGACCTTGTCGACGGGCTTTGCGACCTTGTGCAGCCGCTTGTCGGGGTAATGAAGAATATTGAGTAAAGCCATGGCGTTCGGTATTCGGTGGGGCGGCATGCCGCATCGGCCATCCGGCCAGCTGGCGGTGCCGCCGGGATGCAATGAAGATGAGGCGGACGCGCGGCGAATCAATGCCGCGGATCACGCCTCCTGCAATTGGCCGGGCGCCTGCGCGCGCGGCCCTGTCGAGTATTTCGGATGATGAAAATTTTATCATGGCGCCACGCGGTCCGCTGGCCGCCGCATTCGAGGAGCGTCTCATGTCGCCGCAAGTGCTGACCACCTCCGCGCTGCGTGCGTGGCTGCAGCTCGCGCATGCG